>JBFISV010000198.1:0-5087 GCA_041608415.1 Woeseiaceae bacterium | reverse complement strand
TGCGGTCGCCACGGCGGGTCGGAAACAGGTAGTCCGTCTGTCGTTCGAGCAGGATCTCCATGCGCGGCCCGTCGATGAAATCGCGGATCCAGCGCTGCGACTCCTCTCCCAGCGGGATGAGCCGCTCGCGATCGCCCTTGCCGACGATGCGCAACACGCCCTGGTTGAAGTTGATTTGCGACTGTTTGAGATTGATCAGCTCCGTGACGCGCAGCCCGGTGGCGTACAGCACTTCGAGCATTGCACGGTCCCGATGGCCCAGCGACTCGTCGGTATTCGGCGCCTCGAGCAGCGCATCGACCTCCTCTTCGGTCAGGGTTTTCGGTAACGATCGCCCGATGCGCGGCATTTCGATGTCGGCGGTCGGGTCCGACTCACGCAGGCCCTCGCGCATGATGTAGCGAAAAAAGCGCCTGAAGCTCGACAACTGCCGCGCGGTGGAGCGCGGCTTTGCGCCCGACTCGACGCGCCGTGCAATGAATGCCAGCAGGTCGGCCTTGTCCGCCTTGTCGATGGGCTTGTCGTTTTCGGCGAGGCCACGGCCGAGCGTCATAAGGTCGGCCCGGTAGGCGCCCAGGGTATTTTGCGAGAGGCCGCGTTCCATCCATATCGCATCCAGAAATCGATCGACCAGTTGTTCCGACCGTTCGACTAATTCTGGATCCGGCTTGCTAGTATCGTTACTCGACATAGTGTCCATCTGCTCGTCCACGCAATCCGTTGCGCCGGCGCGTCCGACAATTCTCGCAGGGCGCGCAACTTTTTCAGGTTTTTGAGTATGATAAGCAAGCCCGGTAGCCGGCGTGACCGGCTTCACAGATTAGCCAAGGCGTTAACATAAAGTGAAGTACGTCACATCTTTTCTCGGGGCGCTTTGGGGTATCTACGCCTGGACGGTTTTTCTGCTTTGCGGCGCGTTTGCGCTGCTCGCGGTCACGCTTATACCGCGTTTGGGCGCCCGCCGCCGTATCGTTGCGCGCGCTGCGCGGGCCGTTTTCGTCCTGTCGGCGGTGTCCGTCGACGTCGTCGGGCTCGATCGATTGCCACGCGGCCACTGTGTCGTCGTGGCCAATCACGCGAGCTACGTCGACGGTCCGCTGCTCAAGGGTTTCCTGCCGGCGCGCTTCTCGTTCGTCATCAAGGGCGAGATGCGCGACATTCCTATCGTTCATTTCCTGCTGCGCCGCGCAGGCTCGCGATTCGTCGAACGCTTCACGTCCGCCGGCAGCACGCGGGATGCGCGGCGCATCGTCAAAGCGGCCCAGGGTGGCCAGTCGCTCGCTTTTTTTCCCGAGGGCACGTTTCTCGAAGAGGCCGGTGTCGGCCGTTTTCGTCCCGGCGCTTTCGTCGCGGCGCTCAAAGGCGGCATGCCGCTCGTGCCCGTCGCGATCTCGGGCACACGCGAAATGCTGCCATCGGGGCGTGCGCTGCCGCGGCGGACACACCTCAGCATCGAAATATTGGCGCCGATCGCGGTGGACGATCCCGCCCTCTGGAGCCATCGCTCGCTGGCCGAGGAATCCAGGCGCCGGATTCTCGCCGCGCTCGACGAACCCGATCTGCTTGAAAAGCCGGCCGCGTAAACGCATCCTTCGCCGCGAGGCCCGGAGAGTGAAATGACTGCCGAATCCATCGTTATCGTTGCCGCACGGCGAACGCCCATCGGCGCCTTCCAGGGCGCCCTCTCGGGCGCGAGCGCGCCCGCTCTCGGCGGCGCCGCGATCGCCGCGGCCGTCGCGGACGCCGGATGCGACGCGGCCGATATCGATCAGACGATCATGGGCTGCGTGCTGCCGGCCGGCATCGGCCAGGCGCCCGCCCGGCAGGCCGCGCTCGCGGCGGGCATCCCGCCCGCCGTGCCGGCCACGACGGTCAACAAGATGTGCGGCTCCGGTTTGCAAGCAATCATGCTGGCCAGCGACATGATTCTCGCCGGCAGCGCGCGCGTCGTGGTGGCCGGCGGCATGGAGTCGATGTCGAATGCGCCGTATTTGTTGCCGCAGGCACGCGCGGGTTACCGCATGGGGCACCAGCAGGTCATCGACCACATGTTTTTCGACGGGCTGCAGGACGCGTACGAGGGCAAGATGATGGGCCATTACGCGGAGGCGACCGCGTCGAAGTACGGCTTCTCGCGCGCCGAACAGGACGCGTTTGCCATCGAATCGGTCACGCGCGCGCGGAGCGCGCTGGCGGACGGACGCTTTGCGGACGAAACGACGCCGGTCACGATTGCAGCACGCAAAGGCGACGTCGTGGTCGATGCCGACGAGACACCGGGTACGGCGAACATCGAGAAGATTCCGACGCTCAGGCCGGCGTTTGCGGAAGGCGGCACCGTGACCGCGGCTTCCTCGTCGTCGATCTCCGACGGCGCCGCCGCCGCCGTCATGATGTCGGCGCGGGATGCGGAGCGACGCGGCATCGCCCCGCTCGCTCGCATCGTCGGTCATACGAGCTACGCACAAGAGCCGGCGTGGTTCACGACCGCACCCGTGTCGGCCATCGAGCGGCTGCACGCGAGGCTCGGCTGGAGCCCGGCCGACGTCGACCTGTACGAAATCAACGAGGCGTTCGCCGTCGTGACCATGGCCGCGATAAAAGATCTCGGCATCGACCCTGCGAAGGTCAACGTCAATGGCGGCGCCTGCGCCCTCGGACATCCGATCGGGGCGACCGGCGCGCGCATCACGACAACCCTGATTTACGCTTTGCGCGCGCGCGGTCTCAGGCGCGGCGTCGCCTCGTTGTGTATCGGCGGCGGCGAAGCCGTCGCGATCGGCATCGAGATCGATTAGTGCGGCATTCGGCCGGAATTTCACGCCGGTCACGGCAGCCGATCATCGACAATTTGCAATCATTTCCGCAACAGGAGCAGGCATGAATCTGACAACCGCTAAAGCCGTCATATCGGGCGGCGCATCCGGCCTCGGTCTCGCGACGGCCAGGCACATCATCGATGCGGGCGGCCAGGTTACGCTCCTGGACGTCAACGACGACCAGGGCCAGACCGCGGCGGAAAGCCTCGGTGAGCGCGCGTACTTCGCGGCCACGGACGTCTCGAACGAGGCGGCCGTGCGCGAGTCGATACGCAATGCCGCCGAGTGGATGCAAGGCATCACGCTCGCGGTCAACTGCGCCGGCATCGCAACGGCGGGGCGCGCGCTCGGCCGCGACGGGCCATGGCCGGTCGAGAACTTCAATCGGGTCATCCAGGTAAACCTCGTCGGCAGCTTCAACGTCACCAAGGAAGCGGCGGCGATCATGCAGTTGAACGATCCCGACGAAAACGGCGATCGCGGCGTGATCATCAGCACGGCATCGATCGCGGCGTTCGAAGGTCAGATCGGCCAGGCCGCCTACTCGGCCTCGAAGGGCGGCGTCGTCGGCATGATGTTGCCGCTTGCGCGCGAGTTTGCGCAGTTCGGCATACGGGTCAACACGATCGCGCCAGGCATCTTCCTGACGCCGATGATGGCCGGCATGCCCGACGAGGTGCAGGCGTCGCTGAGCAAGCAAGTACCGTACCCGCAGCGTCTCGGTCGTCCGGAGGAATACGCCCATGCGGCGGCATTCATCTATGAAAACGCGTATCTGAACGGCGAAACGATTCGGGTGGACGGCGCCATTCGCATGCAGCCCAGGTAGCGTTTCGGCGGCGACGGCGCGGGTCCGCCCGATCAGGGTCCCGAGACCAGCGCGACCCCTGGTACCGCCCTCGTGCGCCGGGGGCGCTACATCCCCGAGTAGTTCGGTCCGCCGGCGCCCTCCGGCACGGTCCAGACGATGTTCTGCAGCGGGTCCTTGATGTCGCAGGTTTTGCAGTGCACGCAGTTCTGCGCATTGATCTGGAATCGTTTTGCGCCGTTTACGTCGACCACCTCGTAGACGCCGGCCGGGCAGTAACGCTGCGCCGGTTCATCGTATTTCGGCAGGTTGTAGCTGATCGGCAGGGAATCGTCCTTGAGTTTCAGGTGTGACGGCTGGTCTTCCTCGTGATTGGTGCTCGAGAGGAATACCGATGACAGCCGGTCGAAGCTGATAATCCCGTCGGGCTTCGGATAATCGATCTTCTTCGCCTTGCTCGCGTCGTCGAGGCAGTCGTGATCCGGAACCGGATTTCGCCAGGTGAACGGCAGCTTGCCAAAGAACAGGTTCTGATCGACGAATGTGAATGCCGCGCCGAAAAACGTGCCGAACTTTTTCAGCGCCGGCCCGAAATTTCGCGCACGATAGAGCTCGTCCATGATCCAGGACGATTGCACGGCGTTGGCGAAGCTCGTCAACTCCCGGTGGCCGGCATCGCCTGCGGCAAGTGCCTCGTGCACGGATTCGGCCGCGAGCATGCCGGACTTGATGGCCGTGTGAGTGCCCTTGATCTTGATGCCGTTCAGAAGGCCGGCATCGCAGCCGACCAGCATGCCGCCCGGAAACGTCAATTTGGGCAGCGACTGCAAACCGCCCTTGTTGACGGCACGCGCGCCGTAGCCGATGCGCTGACCACCATCGAGGTAGCGGCGGATTTTCGGATGTTGCTTCCAGCGGTTGAATTCCTCGAACGGCGACAGGTGCGGGTTGCGGTAGCTCAGGGAGACGATCAGGCCCAGATACACCTGATGATTCGCCGCGTGATAGAGGAAGCCACCACCGTCGGTATGATTGTCCAGCGGCCAGCCCAGCGTGTGCACGACGAGCCCCTCGTCGTGCTTGTCGGGCTCGATGGACCAGATTTCCTTGATGCCGAGACCGTAATGCTGCGGGTCGGCGTCCGCGCGCAGATCGAATCGCTGCATGAGCCGTTCGCCAAGATTGCCGCGACAGCCTTCGGCGAAGATCGTGTACTTGCCGAGCAATTCGTAGCCGGCCTGGAAGCCGGACTTGCGCTCGCCGTCCCTGCCGATGCCCATGTCGCTCGTGACGACGCCGCGGACGGCACCGTCCTCGCCGTAGACGACGTCGGCGGCCGCGAAACCCGGAAAGACGTTCACGCCCAGGGCCTCGGCCTGTTCGCCGAGCCATTGGCACAGGCGGCCCAGGCTGATGATGTAATTGCCGTCATTGTGCATCGGCCGCGGCACGAAGACGTT
>JBFISV010000197.1:0-5088 GCA_041608415.1 Woeseiaceae bacterium | reverse complement strand
GCGCCGATCAACAATTTTCCGGCTTCTTCCTTGTAGTACGCACAGCCGTCGAGGTCCCGCAACACCGGCAGATTTTTCGGCAAACGCGCGATGGGTTCGGTAATGACATAAAAGTGCTCGCAGGCATGCAGTGGAATGTTCACTCCGCAGGAATGTCCCAGTCCGCGCGCCCACATGCCGGTGCAATTAACGACGACGGGCGCGCTGACTTCGCCGCTTTTCGTTCGCGCGCCCGTGACGCGACCGCGTTCGGACAGCACGGCAATCACCTCCACGTTCTCGAGGATCGTCGCGCCGAGTGTCCGCGCACCTCTTGCGAGCGCCATGGTCGTGTCGACGGGATTGATCTGGCCGTCCGCCGGAAAATGAATGCCGCCTTTGAGGTCGCGGGTATGGACGAGCGGCGACAGCGTCCCGATCTCCGCCGGCGACACGCGGTCGGCGTCGATGCCGAGAGCGCGCGCCATCGAGGCGCCCCGCTCGAGTTCTTCCATGCGTTCGTCGGATGTCGCAACGCTGATACTGCCATTACGCTTGAACCCCGTGGCCTGTCCGGTTTCGTCTTCGAGGCGCTCGTAAAGGCGAATACCGTACAGGGCGAGTTCGGTCAGGCGGCGGGTCGCGCGCAGTTGCCCGATGAGTCCCGCCGCATGCCACGTCGTGCCGCAGGTGAGCTGCCGGCGCTCCAGCAACAGCACGCGCGCCACGCCGCGATGCGCGAGATGGTACGCGACGCTGCAGCCGACGATGCCACCGCCGATAATCACGACATCGGCGGTAGCCGGAACGCTGCGCGTCATGCCTGAAATCCCGGCAGGAGCCGGCAAGAGGCCGGTCGGGCTCGCACTTGCGGCTGTTCCGGGATGCCCGGTCGGGCGAAGCCGTGCTCCCCGCTCATTGCCTGCTTATCGGATAGACCGTGCCTTCGTAGACGGTGCCCCAGATCGGAATGTCCTTGAGTTTCTGCGGTGCTATCTCGAGCGGATCCGCCTCGAGAACCGTGAAGTCGGCCCGTTTACCGGCCACGATGCTGCCGATCTCGTGCTCCATGCGCAGCGCGAACGCCGCGTCGATCGTGATCGCGCGCAGCGCCTGCTTGACGCTGATCCGTTCCTCGCGCGCCATCAGCGTGCCGTCGGCCGTCAGGCGATTCACGGCGACCCAGGCCAGCGTCAGCGGCGCCGCGGGCGCCATCGTGAAATCGGAATGCAGCGAGACGGGAATGCCGTTTCGCAGCATGCCGCCGATGCGCGAAATCTGCGATGCGCGGTCATACCCCAGCCCGTGCTCGGCATACGCGTCGGCGAGGGCCCAGAGGTAATACGGCTGCGCGGACACGGCGACGCCGAGGCGCGCCGCGCGCCGCAGCTGGTCGTTGCTACTGTAGCCGACATGATGCAGCGTCAGGCGATGATCCACGCGCGGCCGCTCGTCGAGCAGCTCGGCGAGAATGTCGAGGACCGCATCGAGCCCGGCGTCGCCGTTGACGTGCACGTGGAGCTGAAAGCCGCGGCCCCAGAATTCGCGCGCGAGCGCCAGCAGATCCGCGGGCTCGGTCAGCCACTTGCCTTCGTGGCCGTCGATGTACCCCGGCGGGTTCATGCGCATGTATTGCGCAAAAAACGCGCCGTCGGCGAGCAGTTTGACGTGGCGCCCCACGCGGATCCTGTCCGTCGCCAACGCGGCGTAGCCGTCGAAGGCGTCGGCGAGCGCGCCGATACCGCCCGCCGGGTTCGTTTCGATGGCCGCGGGCACGAGTACGACGCGAAACGGCGTGTCATCGCCGCCGAAAGCGGCTTGTTGCACCGCGAACTCCTTTTCGAATCCGAGATAACCGCCCGCGCCCATGTCGCCGATCGTCGTAATGCCGCCGCGCCGGATGACGTCGCCGAGCCTCGCGAGTCCGGGCTCGATGCGCTCGGGCGCGAGCAGGTGGGCGCCGATCGTTCCCAGCGCCACGAGCAGGCCGCGCTCGGAGAACCGCCCCGCGGCGAGGTCGATCTCGTGGTGCGGTGAGGGCGCGCCCGGATCGATGCCGAGCCAGGCCAATCCCGCGGTATTGACGATGACTTCGTGAAACGAGCGCTGCCATACGACGATCGGACGTTCGCGCGACAGCCGGTCGAGGTCCGGCCGGGTTATCGGCCCGTGCCAGATCTCGTGGTAGCCCCACGTGATGAACGGGTCGCTCGTGTCCGCGCTCTCCGCGAGCGCGGCTTCGAGCCTCCGGACGTAGGCATCGCGGCCGCGGGTCCGCGCAACGCGCAAACCGGGTAAATCCCATTCGTGCGGCGTAATCCAGTCCGTATTGAGCAGCATCGCGCCGAGAAACGGATGCAGGTGATTGTCGATGAGCCCGGGTACGAGGACCAGGTCCTCGAAGCGTGTGTCCACGACGTGGTCCCGCGCGCCAAGCCAGCCGGACATCGATTCGACGGAGCCTACGGCGACGATACGCCCGCCGGCGACCGCGACCGCGTCCGCGCGCGGCAAGGTTTCGTCCATCGTTATGATCGAGCGCGCCTTGAACACGGTCAGGTCGTCGGCCATGACCGCGACGCAGGCAAAGACGAGCGGCACTATCAAAGCAGCGCGCGCCGCGCGCGGCGAATACATGCTACCCAGGCGCTGCGTCAACGGTTTCTCCGGGGTCAGGGCAGCGAGCGAGACGAACCGGCACCCCGCCTCGCCTCTGCTGCCGGAACCCCGAGACGGTGCGCACGCCGGCGCCGATGCATTTGAGCTTGGCGGACGGTCGCCAAAGTGTATATTATTCGCTTGCGTAATTGAACTTGATAACAATTGACAACTGGCCGCGGTTCAAGGGGGGATCCATGAACAAATCGGCGTACAAAACCATCACGACGGTTGTTTTCCTCGCGTGTGCATCCACGGCAACGGCGCAGGTTCTCGAAGAGATCACCGTTACCGCCCAGAAGCGGGCGCAAAGCCTGCAGTCGGTACCGATCGCGATTACGGCGATATCGGGCGAGGACATGCGGGAGGCCGACATCCATACGCTCGACGACATCGCGGTGCAGACCCCGGGCTTTTTCATGGGCAGTTTCAACAAGGGCCAGCCGCAGCTGTACATACGCGGCATCGGCTCCAATGCCGACGGCGCGGGCTCGGACACCTCCGTCGTCACGTTTCTCGACGAGGTCTACATCGGGCGCGCCGCGGGCGCCGTATTCGATCTTTTCGACCTCGATCGAGTCGAGGTGCTGCGCGGCCCGCAGGGCACGCTGTTCGGCAAGAACGCGATCGGCGGCGCCGTGAGCATGCACACCACCAAGCCGAGCGACACGTATTACGGGCGGGCCGAACTGACCGTCGGCAACCTGAGCGCGTTCGTCGCGCGGGCGCTGGTCAGCGGGCCGATCACCGACAACGTGTTCGGCAAGGTCTCGGCCAGCTTTCGCAGCCGCGACGGCTTCGTCGAAAGCGTGATCACGGGCAAGGAAATGAGCGATCAGGGCAACGGCGGTATTCGCGGCACGCTGCTTTTTGAAGCGCGCGACGATGTCGAGATCCAGGTGACGGCCGACTACAACCGGTCGGAGGAAACCGGCAACGGCCGAATCCTCGTCGCCGACGACAATCCGGCGACCCCCGACATACTCGTCGGGCTTGCGAACATGATCGATCCGGCAGCCGCGAACGATTACACCAAGACGTTCGCCGACAACCAGGGATATGCGGACACCGAGATCGGCGGCCTGTCGGGCAGGGTCGACTGGGACGTCGGTGGCGGCACGTTCACGTCGATCACCGCGTATCGAATGTCCGAGTATCGGAATTCCGACGACATTCCGGCCTGGAGTATCGCGGCAGCCGACGTCATCGATGCGGACACGTTCATCGACGAAGAGGCCGATCAGTTCAGCCAGGAATTTCGCTTCGCCGGCACCGCAATGAACGAACGGCTGAACTGGGTCGGCGGCTTCTACTATCTGCGCGAAGACGTAAACCGGACCGAGGATACGCAAGTCTTCGTCGGCGCGACGGCCGGCTCGCCCCTCGGTTTTTCGAGAAGCTCGCAGGACAACACGACCGACAGTCTCAGCGTCTTCGGCGATTTCACGTTCGACTTCAATGACGAGTTCAGCGTCATCGTCGGCGGCCGCTACACCTCGGAAGAGAAGGACATCCGGCAGGTCGGCGTTACCCCCCTGGTCATCGTGCACACGATCAACGAAAGCTACGACGTCACGGCGAACGAAAGCTGGAACGCATTTACGCCGCGCGTCGTCCTGCAGTGGCAGGCTACGGACGAGCTGTTTTTCTACGGCAGCTACGCCGAGGGCTTCAAGAGCGGCGGGTTCGAAGGCACGGCATCGAGCGCGATCGCGGCCCGCACGCCGTTCGACCAGGAGGAGGCGAAAGCATTCGAGGTCGGCGCAAAACTCGAGCTTCTGGACAATCGCCTGCGCCTGAACGTGGCGGGATTCACGACCGACTACACCGACCTGCAGGTACTCGTGCGCAAGCCCGCGTTCCCGGGCGACCCGCTCGGCATCGTCATCACCGAGAACGCGGCCGACGCGACGAGCAACGGCCTCGAACTCGAATTCGACGCCATTTTCTCGGACAGCTTTTCGATTTCGGGCACCTACACCTACCTCGATGCGACCTACGACAATTACCTCGAGCCCAACGGGATCGACAACGCGGGCAACCGCCTCCGGAACGCGCCCGAGAATGCCTTCAACCTGATCGCGAAATACACGAAGGAGCTTGCGAACGGCGGCGTTCTGGGCGTGCGTTACGACTATTTCCACTCCGACGAGGCGTTCCAGGATCCGCGCGAGGAACCGGGCGCCGCGAAACCCGCGTACGATTTATCGAATCTGCGCGTGAGCTACAGGTCCGCGGGCGACGACTGGGAAATCGCGCTCTGGGGTCGGAACCTGTTCGACGAGGAATACCTCACGCACAACTTCCCGCTGCAGCCGTTCGGCAATCCCGGCACGGTCGGCGCACCCCTGACCTACGGGGTCACCGCGACGTTCGATTTCGGCGAGTAACGGGGCCTGAACGACGGCAATCCACCCAACCCGGATATTGCATGAGGGATCGCGAGGACTG
>JBFISV010000196.1:0-5092 GCA_041608415.1 Woeseiaceae bacterium | reverse complement strand
GCCTCTTGAAGGAAATCCGGAAGTCGACCGATGCTATGCCCGACGGCGCCGTGATACTGAGCGCGGAGAATGAAATTCTCATGTGCAACAAAGCGGCGAATTTGCTCGCGGGACTGAAGCGAAAGAAGGACCGTGGCCAGCGCGTCGACAATATTTTGCGTGACCCGGCGCTGACCCGACTGCTGAAGTCCGGGGACCACAAGAAGTCGATCGAGATTCCGTCGCCGGTTCAGGACGATCACTGGCTCAACTGCCGCTTCGTCCCCTACGGCGCCGACCAGAAGCTCCTGCTCTTGCGTGACGTCACCGAAAGCATCCGGCTGTCGAGATTACGCCGGGACTTCGTCGCCAATGCGTCGCACGAACTTCGTTCACCGTTGACGGTCATCAGCGGTTATCTGGACGGTCTTGCCGACGATCGACGCATGCCGGCCGACTGGGTGCAGCCACTCGCAGAGATGCACTCGCAGGCGCAGCGTATGAACCAGGTCATTACCGAGTTACTCGAGTTGTCGAGGCTGGAAAGTGCCGGCCCCGCGGCGAAGGACGAAACCGTGGATGTGCCCGGACTGCTGGCGTCAGCGAAAAAGGGTTTTTACCAGCCGGGGAAAACGGCTGCGATCGAAGTGCTCGTCGAATCGACGGCGCGGCTGCTCGGCAGCGGTGCGGAAATCGAATCGGTGATCGAGAACCTCGTTGCCAACGCCGTGCGCCACACCGCAGCCGACGGCCGCATTACGCTGTCGTGGCGTGCCGATGCGAACGGCGCCGAGTTATGCGTCGCCGACACCGGCGAAGGCATAGCGAGCGAACATCTGCCGCGCCTCACCGAACGCTTTTATCGGATCGACAGCGGCCGTGCGAGAACCGATGGAGGGGTCGGTCTCGGGCTCGCGATCGTCAAGCATGTCCTCGACCGCCACGACGGGATGCTGGCAGTCGGCAGCGAGCTCGGCCAGGGCAGCACGTTTTGCTGCCGGTTCCCTCCCGGGCGGATCGAAATCGATCCGCCGACGCCGCTCGAAAAAGTCCGGGCACACTCGTAAATCCCTGAGCGCGCCCGTCTCCGGGCGTCCTGGAGAGTCGATGCGCGTTTTGATGCGAGGCCCAGCCTGTCACAAAAGTGAAATATAAATGTCATACGAGCGACATACGCGGGTTTTAATGTGCCGCTGACTTTTCCTTCACGCTTTCGTAACAAAGGCCCGAATATGATCAGGTTTCCGGTTTGCTGGCTTTTTCCCTGCATCTTGATAGTCACCACGACGCCGGCACGGTCGGCGGAATCGAACTGGACCGAGCGCCTGTCCCTCAAGGGAGACGTGCGGCTGCGCTACGAGCGCATCGACGAGGACGGCGATCCGGACCGCGAACGGATGCGATACCGGGCCCGGGTCAGTCTCGCAGCCGACGTGCATAACGACGTAAAAGTCGTCGTGCAGCTCGCGACCGGCGGCGACAATCCGACCTCCACCAACCAGACCTTCGATGACGGCTTCTCGACCAAGGACATAGGGCTCGACCTCGCGTACGTGGAGTGGGCGGCGACGGACGAGCTCAAGGTGTTTGGCGGCAAAATGAAAAATCCGCTGTACCGCGCGGGAGGCGTGCCGCTGATCTGGGACGGAGACCTGAATCCGGAGGGCTTTGCCGCGCAGTACCAAAACGGCAATTTTTTTGCCAACGCGGCCGGGTTCTCCGTCGAGGAGCGCAGTTCGGCCGACGACTCGCTGCTGTTTGCGGCACAGGCCGGGATGAATTTCTCACTTGGCGGCGACGCCAGCTTGACGGCCGGCGTCGGATATTTTTCCTACAGCGACACGATCGGCAACGCGCCGTTTTATGACGGCAGCGCGAAGGGCAACTCGGTCGACGCCGCGGGCAATTACCTGTTCGAATACGCGAACACCGAGTTATTCGCCCAATACGACCTGAAAGTCGGCGAATGGCCACTGCGCGTCTATGCCCACTGGACGCGAAACAACGAGGTCAGCGTCGAGGATACCGCGTACGCCTTCGGGGCCAAGCTCGGGACCGCCAAGGCACAAGGCAGCGCCGAATACAGCTGGACCTACCAGGATCTCGAAGCGGATGCCGTCGTCGGAACATTCAGCGATTCCGATTTCGGCGGTGGTGGCACCGATTCCAGCGGGCACATGGTCAAGGCCAAGTACATGCTGCGCGATCAGATTAGCCTCGGAGGAACGCTCTTCATCAACGACGTGGACCGTTTTCAGGGCACCGAGCACGACTACAGCCGGATTCAGCTCGACATCGAGTTCAAATTCAAATGAATCGCTCGTGACCACTCCGGAAATCATGGGCTTATTGTCATTAACGAGACATTCCTCCATGATTGGACAGTGCTTCACTCCCATCGGCGCGCGCCATGCAAGCATCGGACCTGACTGACCACATCTCCCGTCGCTATAACAAGGATCTCGAGGATCTGCGCAACAGCGTCCTTTCGATGGGCGGCCTCGTGGAAACGCAGCTGTCGCGGGCGATTGCCGCGATCGTCACCGGCGACAGCGAGCTCGGCCTCAAGGTTGCGCACGACGACTACCGGGTCAATAACCTCGAGGTCACGATCGACGAAGAATGCAGTCGTATCCTCGCAACGCGGGCACCCGCGGCCGGCGACCTGCGGTTGATCGTTGCGATCATCAAGACGATCACCGACCTCGAGCGCATCGGTGACGAGGCCGAAAAAATCGGATTTCTTGCATCGAAACTGGCTGGCATGGACCGTCCGCCCGATTCCTACCGCGAGCTCAAGAACCTCGGCACTCACGTATCGCACATGCTCCGCGATGCAATGAACGCATTTGCGCGGCTCAACGTCGACGATGCAGCCGATGTCATCCGGGAGGACGATCACGTCGACGAGGAATACGACACCATCCAGCGGCAGTGCATTACTTTCATGATGGAGGACCCGCGCAGCATCAAGCGAGTAATGAACGTGACATGGGCAGCGCGCTCGCTGGAGCGCATCGGCGATCATGCCAAGAACATCTGCGAATACGTCGTATACATGGTCCAGGGACGGGACGTGCGCCACACAGGATCGGCCGACGGAATCGACGGCGGCGGCGATTGAGCGGATGACGATTCCCGGCCAAAGAGCCGTAAATTTCGGCGGCTTCCTCGTTTGCGCGGCGCTGATGGGCTTCGCGCTGTATGCCCAGTACGGGCTGGCGCTCGATCCATGCCCGCTGTGCGTGCTGCAACGAGTCGCGGTCATTGCGCTCGGCCTCGTGTTCCTCGCCGCCGCGATACACGGCCCTGCCGGGTGGGGCCGGTACGTCTATGCGGGTTCTGCGATCGTCGTGGCGGCAGCCGGAGCATCCGTGGCCGGCCGGCACACGTGGCTGCAAAGCCTTCCCGAGGACAAGGTGCCCGCGTGCGGCCCCGGTCTGGACTACATGCTGGAGTCGTTTCCGCTTCGAAAGGTCGTCGAAATGGTATTTACCGGTTCCGGGGAATGCGCAAAGATCAGCTGGCAGTTCCTCGGTCTGTCGATGCCTGCCTGGGTTCTCGCCTGGGTGCTGTTGCTCGGCGCGTTGGCCGCGTGGAACAACCTGCGCACCCGCCAGTGAGACTGCAGCTTTTTACAGCAACAGCCGCTCCATGATGCGCCGATAAACCTCTGACAGTGTAATCACGTCGGCGAGTCGCACGTGCTCGTCGATCTTGTGGATCGAGGCATTGACGGGCCCGAGCTCGACGACGTCGGCGCCGGCCGGCGCAATGAAGCGGCCGTCGGAGGTGCCGCCGCCCGTGGACAATTCCGGCGCGATGCCAGTCAATTCCTGCACCGCGCCGCCGACGGCGTGGATGAGTTCGCCGGGTTGGGTCAGGAACGGTTCGCCCGACAGGTGCCAGTCGAGTTCGTAGTCGATCGCGTGAGCGTCGAAAACCGCGTGGACCCTGGCCTTCAGCGATGTGTGATCCCACTCGGTCGAATAGCGAAAATTGAAACGCGCCGACAGCTCCCCCGGCGTTACGTTCGGCGCGCCGATACCGGCTTCGATATTGACGATTTGAAAACTGGTCGGCGGGAAGTGCTCGTTGCCGCGGTCCCATTCGGTCGCGTGCAGCTCGGCGAGGACCGGCGCGAAGCGGTGGATCGGGTTGTCGGCGAGGTCCGGATAGGCGACGTGGCCCTGGACGCCTTTGACCTTGAGGATGCCGCTCAGCGAGCCGCGACGGCCGATGCGGATGATGTCGCCGAGGCGCTCGCGGCTGGATGGCTCACCAACGACACACCAGTCAATCCGCTCGCCTCTTTGCGAAAGCGCGTCGATGACCCGCCGCGTGCCGTCGCGCGCCTTACCTTCCTCGTCGCTCGTTATGAGCATCGCGATGCTGCCGCGATGCTCGGGGTGCTGCGCCACGAATCGCTCGATGGCGACGATCATCGCCGCGAGGCCGCTCTTCATGTCCGCGGATCCGCGGCCGAACAGCACACCGTCCTTTACGACCGCATCGAAGGGATCGTGGCGCCACTGATCAACCGCACCCGCCGGCACGACGTCGGTATGTCCGGCGAAGCACAGCAAGGGGCCGCGTGTCCCGCGCCGCGCCCAGAGATTCGTCACGTCGCCGAAGGGCATCGATTCGCAGCGGAAATCGAGCGGTTCCAGGCGCGCGGCGAGCACGGCCTGGCAGCCGGCGTCGTCCGGGGTTACGGATCGTCGGCGCACGAGCGCGCACAGCAAGTCCGTGACGGGGTGCGCGGTCAATGGCTCGTCATCTGCTGACATAAATTCTGTATAAAGTTGGTAAGATTATGAAATTAATAATAATTATCTATCAACATCGACTCTTCATCTGATCATGCGGGGCGCCGCTTTGCAACAAATCGGTAACAAACAGCCGCTAACATTCCGCTATCGACACGCCCACTCAGGAGAGCGCATTGTGGCGAAACCGAGCACGATCAGGGTCTTGTGTGCGAGCTCGCTGCTGGCGATTGCAGCCAGCGCCGGCGCACAGACGAGCCGAGACTACATCTACATCGTCGGCTCGTCGACCGTCTACCCGTTTGCCACGGTCGTGGCCGAGCGCTTCGGCCGCGGTACGGATT
>JBFISV010000195.1:0-5132 GCA_041608415.1 Woeseiaceae bacterium | reverse complement strand
TTCAGGATCCTTTCCTTTTGCCGCTGCCAGTCGCGGTCCTTGCTGGCGGCGCGCTTGTCGTGCTGCTTCTTGCCTTTGGCGAGGCCGATCTCGAGCTTGGCGCGGCCTTTCGACCAGTGCAGGTCGAGCGGCACGAGGGCGTAACCCTTGCGTTCGACCTGGCCCGTCAGCCGGTCCAGTTCGCCTTTATGCAGCAGCAGCTTACGAGTGCGCGTCGGGTCCGGCCGCAGGTGCGTCGACGTCGTTTTCGGCGGCGAGAAGTGGGCGCCGACCAGCCATGCTTCGCCGTTTCTCAAGTTGACATAAGCTTCCGTAAGCTGCGCGCTGCCGGCGCGCAGGCTCTTGACCTCCCAGCCGTCGAGCACGAGCCCGGCCTCGAAGCGGTCTTCGATGAAGTAATCGTGGCGGGCCCGGCGATTGACGGCGATGAGGCGTTCGGCGGACGGCTTGGCGGTCTTCTTGCTCATGGTTCCTCGTGCCCGCAGGCAGCAAGGCTCGCGGCGCGGCATTATACGGTGTCGGTGTCGCCTGACGGCCGCCGCAACGCGGCGGACTGATTGTCAGGCTGCGCGAATTGTATAAGAATCGCGCCACTCGAGGCCCGCAGAGAAGAACAATGCTCAGTCACCAGGCAAACGACGGCGGCAAACGGACGTCGTTGCACGGCCACTGGTCGTCGCGCATGGCCTTCATCCTTGCGGTCACGGGTTCGGCGGTCGGGCTCGGCAACGTCTGGAAATTCCCCTACATCGCGGGGCAAAACGGCGGCGGTGCGTTCGTGCTCGTCTACCTGGTGTGTGTCGTGCTGATCGGCATGCCCGTCATGATGTCGGAGATTCTCATCGGCCGCCGCGGGCGGCGCAATCCCATCGCCACGATGGGTCTGCTCGGCGAGGAAGAGGGCAGCACCGTTCGCTGGCAGTGGGTCGGCGCCATCGGCGTGATCGCGGGCATCCTGATCCTCTCCTATTACAGCGTGATCGCCGGCTGGGTGCTCGCCTACGTACTGAAAAGCGCGGGCGGACAGTTCACCGGCGCGAGTCCCGAGGCCGTCTCGGGCATTTTCTCGAACTTCGTCGGCGACTGGCGGCTCGTGACGCTCGCCCATACCGTTTTCATGGGCCTGACCGTGTTCGTCGTGGCGCGCGGCGTGGAACGCGGCCTCGAGCAGGCGGTGCGCTTCATGGTGCCGGCGCTGTTGTTGCTCATGCTCGTGCTGCTCGCCTACTCGATCAATTCCGGGTCGTTCATGCAGGGCGTGGAATTCATGTTTTCGCCGGCGTGGGACAAGCTGACCTGGGGAAGCGTGCTGGCCGCGCTGGGCCAGGCTTTCTTCACGTTGAGCATCGGCATGGGCGCCATCATGGCCTACGGCGCCTACCTGCCCGAGGAAACGTCGATCACCGGCGCATCGGGGTCCGTCGTCGTGGCGGACACCTGCATCGCCATGCTCGCCGGCCTGGTGATTTTTCCGCTGGTGTTCGCGAACGGCCTCGACCCTGCCGACGGGCCGGGTCTCGTCTTTCAAACGCTGCCGCTGGCGTTCGGTAACATGGCCGGCGGCGTCATATTCTCGACGCTGTTTTTCGTGCTGTTGTCGTTTGCTGCCTGGACGTCGGCGCTGGGCCTCGTCGAGCCGGCCGTCGCCTGGGTCGTGGAGCGGCACCACAAGACGAGGGCACAGGCGGCCATCGGCGTCGGCGGACTGATATGGCTCGTGGGTCTCGGGTCCGTGCTGTCGTTCAACGTGCTCAGCGAAGTCCGGTTTCTCGCGGGCACGATATTCGATAACGTCGACTACCTCACGAGCAACGTCATGCTGCCGGTCGGCGGCTTGCTGATCACGGTGTTTGCCGGCTGGGTCATGTGCCGCAATTCCACGGCCGAAGAACTCGGCGGCGCGGGCGGCGCTTATAAAGCGTGGCGCTTCCTTGCACGCTTCGTCGCACCATTCGGTATCCTCCTCGTTCTCGTCAACGCTATTTGAGGTGCACCGGCGTCGCGATGGCGCGCGATAAACCGTGCGAAAGGTCAGCCACAGCGCGTTGGTCCTGCACTCGGCGAGCCGGATGTTCGCGCTCGTCGACGATATCGAGGCGTATCCGGAGTTCCTGCCCTGGTGCAAGGGTACGACGGTGCACGTCCGCGACAGGAATATCGTCGAGGCGTCCATCGAAATGCATCACGGCATCCTTCGCAAGTCGTTCAGGACGCGCAATACGCTGCACCCGGACGCCGCCATCGACATCGCGCTGCTGGGCGGGCCGTTTCGTCACCTTGCCGGCGGCTGGCGATTCGACCAGCTCGGCGAACTCGGCAGCAAGGTGTCGCTCGATCTCGAGTTCGAGTTCGAGCATCGGCTGACGTCGATCCTGTTCGAACAATACTTCGAGAACGTCTGCAACTCTCTCGTCGACGCCTTCATCTCACGGGCAGGCGCGGTTTATGGGCAGTAAGCCCACGGCGGAGGCGATCCGTGTCGAGGTCGCGTATGCAACGCCCGACGAACAGGTGATACTCGAGCTCGAGGTCAGCGCGGGTTCGACCGTGGAAGAAGTGCTCGAGGCGTCGCGCCTCTACGAGAAATTTCCCGACGCGAATCTGCGCTCTGCGACCGTCGGCGTCTGGGGGCAGGTCACCGAACGCTCGAGTCCGGTTGCCGACGGCGATCGCATCGAACTTTACCGGCCGCTGTCGATGGATCCGCGCGATGCGCGGCGCCTGCGTGCTAAAGGCGGGGATTGAGTTCCTGGTCCCTGCGAATTTCCCGGACCTTCCCGTCGGCGTCGAAAAACACGGACACCCAGCGTTCGAAGGTCGCCTCCTTGCGGCCGATTTTAAGGTAGTAGACGTAATCCCAGCGGTCGGCATGGAACGGATCGTCGATCATCGGCGTGCCGAGCAGGAAGCGCACCTGGCTGCGCGTCATGCCGATCTCGACCTGGTCGAGATCTTCCTGTTTGATCAGGTTGCCCTGCGAAATGCTCGCGCGGTACACGCAAGCGCTGCTACCGAGCGCGGTGAGCAGAATAATAAGGAGTGCGAGTTTTTTCCCGTGCGGGCTTACGAGGCGCATGCGGTCGCGGCCCTCCGGAGGCGGTCGTGGCGGTAGTTCGGCGCGGCTATCTGCGTCATAATAGCGGCGGATCATACCGACTTGGTTGGCATCACGATACCCGCATCACCCCCGAAATACCGTCGATGAGAGGCGCTCGATGGAGCAACGTCAGGAACTACGCAAGGCCGGATTGAAGGTTACGCTGCCGCGCCTCAAGATTCTCGAAATCCTCGAGAATTCGGCATTGCGGCACAAGAGCGCCGAGGACATCTACAAGGATCTGATCGAGGCCGACGAGGATATCGGGCTGGCGACGGTCTACCGGGTCCTGACCCAGTTCGAAACGGCCGGGCTGGTCACGCGGCACAATTTCGAAGGCGGTCATTCCGTTTTCGAACTCGACGACGGTGAGCACCACGACCACATGGTTTGCGTCGACAGCGGCGAAGTCGTCGAATTCGTCAGCGAGGAGATCGAGCGGCTGCAACAGGACGTCGCCGAAAAACACGGCTTCGAGCTGCTCGACCACAGCCTGGTCCTGTACGTCAGGCCGAAGCAGAAATAGCCGGCTCAGGCGCGTTTCAGCGGATTGCCCGCAAGCATCTCGGCCGCGTGTTCGAGCGTCGTTTTCGTGATTTCGACGCCGCCGAGCATCCGCGCCAGTTCCTCGATTCGAGCATCGTCCGCGAGCGACCGGACCGACGTCCTCGTTGCCTTGCCGTCGCTGACCTTGGCGATCCTGAAATGGTGCTGGGCGAGGCTCGCAACCTGTGGCAGGTGTGTGACGCACAGTACCTGGCGCGCGTGACCGAGTTCGGCGAGCCGCCGTCCGAGCATCTCGGCGACACCGCCGCCGACGCCCGAATCGACCTCGTCGAACACCATCGTGGGTATGGCGCTGCCGTCGCTCGCAATGACCTGGATCGCGAGGCTCATGCGCGATAGTTCGCCGCCCGACGCGATTTTCCTCAGCGGCATCAGCGGCTGCCCGGGATTCGCGGTGATCAGGAACTCGATGTTGTCCAGGCCGTGAGCGGCGCCCGCATCGTCGTCGCGGGTGTCGAGACCGATCTCGAAGCGGCCGCCCGGCATGCCGAGCCCGTGCATGGCCGCGGTCACGGCGGCCGAGAGTTTCCCGGCCGTCTTGCGTCTTTTCGCCGACAGCGCTTTCGCGCGCTTCAGGTATCGATCGCGCTGCGCCCGGACCCGTTCTTCGAGTTCGCGGCCGCGTTCGTCGGCATTGACGAGTTCGTCGTGTTCCTCGTCGAGGCGGGCCAGCAGCGGCGGCAGTTCGGAAGCCTCGACGCGGTGCTTGCGCGCGATTGACTGGATCGCATCGAGCCGCTCTTCCACCTGGTCGCGCCGCGCAGGGTCCATGTCGATCGTGTCTGCGTAACGGCGCAGCTCGTCCGCCGCCTCCGAGACCTGGATGCCGGCCGATTCGATCAATTCCCGAACGCCCGAGAGACTCTCGTCGCAGGCCAGCAGCCCGTCCAGCGCGCGGCCGGCGTCGGCAATCAAACGGTTGGCGTTCGTCACCTCGTTGTCGAACAAGGCGTCGAGCGCCTGGCCCGCGCCGTCGGCGAGACGCCCGCTGTTCTTAAGCCGGCGGCGCTCCTCGAGCAGCTGCCCGGGTTCGCCGGGTTTCAGGTCGAGCGACCTTAGCTCCTGCAACTGGAAGGCCAGCAGGTCGATTCTCGACGCGCGATCGACATCGGCGTCGGTCAGCTTTCGCAGCCGTTCGGCCAGCGTTTGCCACTCGTCGTAGGCGTCACCGACTCTGCGGCGTTCCTGCTCGAGGCCCGCGAAAAAATCGAGCAAATCCCGCTGCACGGCAGGGCGTCCGAGTGACTGGTGAAAATGTTGTCCGTGAATGTCGACCAAATGTTCGCCGATCGCCTTGAGCTGTTGCACGGGAACCGCGTTGCCGTTGATGAACGCCCGCGAGCGGCCGTCGGCGTTGATGACGCGGCGCAGCAGGCAGACGTCGTCCTCGTCGAGCGACTGCCGCTCGAGCCAGTCGCGGACGCGCGCCAAAGCCGAGATATCGAACTCGGCGCTGAACTCGGCGCGC
>JBFISV010000194.1:0-5155 GCA_041608415.1 Woeseiaceae bacterium | reverse complement strand
GGCAACGAGGCCGGCAAAATTGCCGCCGACGATGACGACGCGTGATCTGGTTGGAGTCATGGCTGGCTGCAACGGCGGTTTTCCTGACGGGGCGCGCGAGTATAGCCGGAGCGGGCCGGGATTGTGAGCCGTAATGGCGCCGCGCCGCATTTTTTTGTCACGAGCAGGATAATTGCTCGCCCCCTCTTAATCTTTGCGTCGCAATTACCCGGGCATTGCTGCGATTGCCGCGCGCCCGCGCTTATAATCACGCTCAGACCTCACGCTCGCGCATACGGCGCAGCGCATGCAAAACAACACACACAAGCGATAAGGAGTCGGCATGGCGGAGCGCAGCAATGGACAAATCGTAATCGCAGTCGCCATCGCGATCGCCATAGGCGCACTGGTATCCTGGGCGGGCAGCGACGGTGGCGATCGTGTCGGCGCCATTCCTGTCTTCGCGCTGTGCGGCGCGCTGGCCTTTGCGATCAACTGGCTCGTCTTCATACCCTCGGCGCTGGCTCGAACAGAGCGTTATTACGACCTCGTCGGGGGCATCACCTACATCACCGTGACGGCCGTCGCCGTGCTCCTGTCCGGCGACCTCGACCTGCGCGCGATGCTCGTCGCGGCGATGGTCATGACCTGGTCGCTGCGGCTCGCGACGTTCTTGTTCCTGCGGATTTCGAAAAGCGGCAAGGACGACCGCTTCGACGAGATCAAGAACCGGCCCGCGCGGTTTTTCATGGCCTGGACGCTCCAGGGCCTGTGGGTGCTGCTGACCGCGGCGGCCGCGTTGGCCGTGATCACGGGCGGCGTCCGCGAGCCACTCGGTGCCGTCGGCATCGCCGGCATTGTCGTATGGGCGATCGGCATGATCGTCGAGATCGTCGCGGACAGGCAGAAGTCGGCTTTCAAGGCCGACCCGGGAAACGAGGGAACGTTCATCGACACGGGGCTGTGGTCCTGGTCGCGCCACCCCAATTATTTCGGCGAGATCGTTCTCTGGACGGGCATGGCGATCGTGGCGCTGCCCGTATTGCACGGCTGGCAGTGGGTTACGCTGATATCGCCCGTGTTCGTGGCGTTTCTGCTGACTAGAGTCAGCGGTATCCCGCTGCTCGAGAAAAAGGCCGATAAGCGCTGGGGCGGCCAGCAGGATTACGAAGAGTACAAGCGCAAAACGCCGGTGCTGATCCCGAAGCCGCCGGCCATGCAGTAAGCATATTTCGGTCGGACCGGTTCATATCCCGTAATCGCCGATCCTGGAATCGGCGGCGCGGTACCGCGTGGTCCGAACCAAAAGCTGTACGAAAGTTACCGTTGATTGCTCTGCACGCAGAGCTTTGCCGCCCCGAGATCCTGCAGCGCAGTGCCGACCGACTTGAACAGCGTGATTTCGTCCGAATCGTTGCGCAGCGTCGCGTCTTGCGACGCCATGCGGTACATGTCGCCCGCAACCTCGTCGAACGAAAACACACCGGCCTTTTCCGCCTGTATCAGATCGCCGGCCTCGGCCTGCGCACCCTCCATCGTATCGACGAAAACCTGGCCGGCTTTGCCGATGACATCCGTATCCGCCTCGCACATCGCCGGCGTGTAGGCGCCGACGAGATCCACATGCGTCCCGGGCCCGACCCACGCGCCGCGCAGCAGCGGGCTGGTCGCGGGCGTTGCGGAGCTGATGATGTCCGCGCCGGAGGCGCCCGTTTCGACATCGGGTACGCAGACGCAACGGACGCCGGTTTCGCACCCTCCCTCGTCGGCGGCATCCTGCGCGTGCGCGGCGGTTCGGCCCCAGATACGCACTTCTTCGATGGGCCTCACCGCGCAGTGCGCAGCGATCAGTTGGCGCGCGACTCGCCCGGTACCGATCATGAGCAATGTTTTCGATTCCGGTCGCGACAGGTACCGTGACGCCAGCGCCGACGCCGCGGCCGTGCGCCTTGCGGTCAATGCACCGGCATCGAGGATCGCGAGCGGAATTCCGGTCGCTCCCGAAAACAACACGTACACCCCGTGCAGCGTTGGATTCCCGAGCGCCGCGTTCGAGGGAGCGATCGAAGCCAGCTTGATGCCGAAGTCGCCGTCTCGATTCCAGGCAGGCATCAGCAACAGCGTGATGTCGTCGCGATCGTCGCCAGGAATCGAGTGATGGTGACGCACCGGGGAGTCACCGCCCCGCCGGAAGGCATCGCGGATCGCGTCGATCAGGGCCGGCCACGGCGTCAACGCCGTCACCTGCTCGTCGTCGATGAGCGCGAGCTTCATGCTTCGGGTCTCCGTTTCTTCAGGGCGCGCTTGGTCGCGAGAGATGCGCGGCACCCGGGCTCAGCCGGCATAGACGGCCACCGCCTCGCCGAGCGCGTCCCAGTCGGGTTCGACGCCGAGACCCGGCGCGTCCGATGCCCGCATGTGACCGCCCTCGCGTCGCGGCGCACCTGTGGCGTTCCGAACCGTGACGTAGCTGTTGAAGTCGGTCGCCGAGAAGCGCAGGGATTCCGGCGTCGAATGCGCGAGGTGTGCGATAGCCGCCGTGATGATGTCGCCTCCCCAGCTGTCTTCGATGGTCATGGGCAGATTCAAGGTCACGCAGAGGTCGCGAATCTGGCGCGCCTTGGTCAGCCCGCCGACCTTCGAGATCTTCAGGTTGATGACGTCCATTGCGCGATCATGGTGGCCGCGGAGCAGCGCTCCGACGTCCGTAATCGTTTCGTCGAGGACGAACGGCAGGGACGTCCGCCGCCTGACGGCCAGGCAATGTTCGTACGAGCGGCACGGCTGCTCGATGTAGACGTCCCGGTCGCGTACCGCGTTGGTGACCCGCACCGCATCGTCGACGCGCCAGCCCGTGTTCGCATCGGCAACGAGTATTTCACCGTCGGCCAGTATGTCCGCCGCCGCGTGAATGCGCTCGATGTCGTCGGCGGGACGGCCGCCGACCTTTAGCTGGAACTTGGTGTAGCCATCGGCGCGGTGCGCCGCAACGTTCTGCGCCATTTCGCCGGGCGGGCGCTGGCTGATGGCGCGGTAGAGCGCGACGCTCTCGCCGAACCGGCCGCCGAGCAGATCGCAGACCGGTTTTCCGCAGACCTTGCCGAGCAGGTCCCAACACGCCATGTCGATCGCGGATTTGACGTACGGATGCCCGAGCAGCGCCCGGTCCATGCGCTGGTTGATCGGACCTATTGCGGTCGGGTCCTGGCCGATCAGGCTGCCCGCCAGCTCGCCGATGCCGGCGCGCGCGCCCGCGGCGAAGGCCGGCAGGTAAAAAGGGCCGAGTGGACAGACCTCGCCGAATCCCGACGACCCCATGTCGGTACGGAGTTCGACGACGGTACTGTCGAATACCTCGACGTATTTGCCCCCGGACCACGAGTAGCGGCCCTCGACGAGCGGCAGGTCGACCTGGTACACGCGGATTTCAGATAGTTTCACGGCGCCATCCTGTTGCTTGCATTCTTAGCACGAAACGATCCTGCTTGCCGCCGGGCGCGGCGGCAGCAACGCGGCAGCGTCGAAGCGGCAGGCCCCCGGGCCCTGGTTTGCGGCCCGAGTATCGAAATCAGGAAGACCGCCTCGCGACCGCGCTGACGTCAGAACGGGGGCCGATCCGTTGCGAGCCTTTCTGGTTCAACCCATTATTTCCATTGGTAATTATTGCGCGCAGCCCGGGGCACCGTGCTCGGCATCGATCCTCCACCCATGGCCCGCTGTGGACGAACGCATACGTGAACCGGCATCACCGCGACAAAAAATCGCGTTTTCGACCAACTTTTGACCTTTCCGGGCGTATGTATAAGTAGGACAGAAAAAACCGATCCACCGAACAAATGGGGCGGGGCACGAGTGCTGACCGCAAGGCTGCAGACGCCTTGTCGGTCTTGCCCTGTGAAATGCGGGGCACAATAACCGGAGGCTGTCATGCAAGAAGCCAGATTGCCGAAGAACGAGGCGAGCAGAATCGCGACGCTCCACGGCTTCGGAATTCTCGATACGCCGCGCGAAGACCGTTTCGACCGGTACACGCGAATCTCCGCACGAACGTTTGACATGCCGATAGCTCTGATCAGCCTCGTCGATCGACATCGACAGTGGTTCAAGTCCAGCGTGGGTATCGGTACCAGCGAGATGCCTCGGGACATCTCTTTCTGCGGACACGCGATCCTCGGGGACGGCGTATTCGAGGTACGAAACGCGCGGCTCGATCCGCGATTTCGCGACAACCCCCTGGTTATGGGACCGCCGCGTATCCGCTTTTACGCGGGCGCGCCGCTCAAGGCGCCCAATGGTCACAGACTGGGGACGCTGTGCATCATCGACAGACTGCCGCACGAGCTGGATGACGACGAGAAAAGCATGCTGCAGACCCTCGCCGACATGGTCGTGGGCGAGATTACCAAGCGCTTTGACGAAGAGGCCGAACGGCCCGTTCGCGTGACGCATTCGATTACGGGGCCGGATTTCTTTGCCGGCATCCCGGACGAGCACGGGCTGTCAGTGCTGTTGTTCGACATTGACGATGTGCTGGGGTCGCACGACGACGACAATGCGGGGACGTCGCCCGGGGAGATTTTTGCGCAACTCCTGCACGATCATTTTCCGACGGCGGCGTCGATAGCGCACATAGGCGATTATCATTTCTGTGTCCTGCTCAGGCCGGACGAGGCGTTCGACGAGGTGCGGGCCATCAACCACCTTTGTTCGGATGCCAGGAAATTGCTTTGCTTCGCTGAAGGTCATGAATTTCTGACGCCATTCGTCGGACGCATCCAGTACAACTCGGACAGGTATGCGACCGTTGACGAAATGTTTCTCGATGCCGACCGGATGTTCCTCAGCCACGAGAGACAGCCGATCAGGAACGAGCCTGACATCAAGCAGTTCCTGAAGAAGCTGGTCGGCTGGCGGCAGACGATTTTTTGACGGAATCGGGCAATCGGGCGGCCCGACTGACGGCTCGCCGGGCATTTGCCGCGCCCGCTTACGCGCCTGCCGAGGCCGATGCAGTCGGGACAACCAGGCCTCAGCCTGCCCGGAATATGGCCACGGCGGCCCGATTAATCGGCAATCAGTTCTTCGGCGTCAGCTTCAGCAATCTTCCCTGGCTCTCGCGAAGCTCGTCCTCGAGCACCCACAAGGCGCCGTTCGGTCCCTGCATGACGCTCCGGAT
>JBFISV010000193.1:0-5160 GCA_041608415.1 Woeseiaceae bacterium | reverse complement strand
GATCTGGCAGGAGCCGGAGACGGCCGCGTTGCCGGCGACGGGATTGCCGAGCGCCGCAAGCGAACCTGCCGCGCCGCCGGTCGGGATCACGAGCGAGGCGCCGGCCGAGGTCATGAACGAGGCGCCGGGCGAGACCGCGGACGATGCGCCGGCGCGCCCCGCGCCGACGACGGTTGATTCCCCACCTTCGTCCGACGACGGCGACGTGCGGCTCGTACTGCGATTCACGGGCGAATGCTGGACCGAGATCAGCGACGCATCGGGACGTCGCCTGTATTTCGACCTGGGTCGCGACGGCCGCGTCGTCGACGTCAGCGGCGAGCCGCCGCTCGCAGTTCTGCTCGGTAACGTCGACAACGTCAGCGTCGAGGTCAATGGCGATGACTATGCGATCAACGCATCGGATCGCCGCGGGCAGACCGCCCAGTTCACGATTCAGGCGCCATGACCGAGGCCACCGTGAAACCGAAGCCCGTGAAGGGAATGAACGACATCCTGCCGGAGGCGTCGGCGACGTGGCAGTACCTGGAAGCCGTCGTCCGCGATGTCGTGCAGTCCTACGGGTACGATGAAATTCGCCTGCCGCTGCTCGAATCGACCGAACTGTTCAAGCGCTCGATCGGCGAAGTGACCGACATCGTCGAGAAGGAAATGTACAGCTTCGAAGACCGCGGTGGCGAGAGTCTCACGCTGCGGCCGGAAGCGACGGCCGGCATCGTGCGGGCCGGAATCACGAACGGGCTGCTCTACAATCAGCGGCAGAAACTGTGGACGTCGGGACCGATGTTTCGGCGTGAAAGACCGCAGCGCGGCCGCTATCGCCAATTCCACCAGATCGACGTCGAGGCGCTCGGCTTTGAGGGCCCGGACGTCGACGCCGAACTCATCATCATGTCGGCCCGGATCTGGCGGCAGCTCGGGATCGGCAAGATCGCGCTCGAGATCAATTCGCTCGGCGTACCGGAGGCGCGCGCCCGCTACCGCGAGACCCTGGTGGAATATTTCTCCGACGTGAAAAATCAGCTCGATCGGGATAGTATTCGGCGCCTCGCGCAGAACCCGCTCCGCATTCTCGACAGCAAGAACCCGGACATGCAGCCGCTGATCGAGGGCGCGCCCGTCATGCTGGATTTCCTCGATGCCGAGTCGGCGGAGCATTTTGCAGCGCTCGAGGTTTTGCTGGGCGCGGCGGGCATCGCGTACGAGGTCAACCCGCGCCTCGTGCGCGGCCTCGACTATTACAATCGCACGGTTTTCGAATGGGTCACCGATGCGCTGGGCTCGCAGGGTGCCGTGTGCTCCGGCGGCCGCTACGACGGCCTCGTCGAGAAACTGGGCGGCCGCGCGACACCGGCGGTCGGCTGGGCGATGGGCGTCGAACGCTTCGTCGACCTGTTCGCGGCCTGCGGCGGCCGTGCGCCGGAGAGTCACGCCGACGTTTACATCGTCGCGGTCGGAGAGGGTGCGCTTTCGCAGGCGTTCAGGACGGCGGAAGCGCTGCGGGAAGGGATCGCGGGGCTCGGCGTCGAGGTGAATCTCGGCGGCGGCAGTTTCAAGGCGCAGATGAAGCGTGCCGACAAGAGCGGCGCCGAATTCGCGCTGATCCTCGGCGAGAAGGAACTCGAGGACGACAGCATCGCGCTGAAACCTTTGAGAAGCGACGAGGATCAAAGCACTATTGCGCAACACGAGCTGGCGGCAACGCTGGTACATCGACTGGGCCGCGGAGCGTAAGCCACCGGCCGCAATGACATAAGGCTCAACCGTGGACGATTTACTTTCTGAGAAAGAACAAATAGAACAGATGCGGGCGTGGTGGTCGGATTACGGCAACTACGTCATTGCCGGCGTGCTGCTCGGTGCGTTGGTCCTGGCCGGATTCAATTACCAGCGGTCCAGCCAGCGCGAGGCCGAACTCGCGGCCTCGGCACTCTACGACACGCTGACCGATCATGTCGTCGACGGCAAGCTCGACGATGCGCAGGCGACCGCAGGAGAACTGCTTGCGCAATTCCCGGACAGTCCGTACGCGGCGCAGAGTCAGCTCGCGATGGCACGGCTGTACATGGATCAGAATCGTGACCAGGATGCGGCCGATGCGCTACGCGACCTGCTCGCGGGAGATGCGGACGACGCCTTCAAGCATGTGGCGCGCGTTCGGCTCGGCAAGATACTTCTCTACCAGGACAAGGCCGACGACGTCGTCGCGCTGCTCGGCGACGAGGACAGCGGTGCATTCGCGGCGCGCTACGCCGACGTGCTCGGTGACGCCTACGTCATGCTCGGACGGTTCGATGCCGCTCGAGGGGCCTACGAGCGTGCGCTCGCGGAAACAAACCGGGGTGCTACCGTCGATAGAACGTTCGTGCAGCTCAAGCTCCTCGACCTGCCGCTCGACGCGTCCGACGCCCGGGCGGGCACCGACGAAGCGCTTGCCGAGGACGCGGAGTGACGTCATTGGGCCGCAGCGCCGCGATTTGCGCCCTGACGCTCGCGCTCGGCGCGTGCGGGCTGTTCGGCGACGACGACAAGGAGCTCAAACCCGCCGAACTCGTCGACTTCGACACGAAGATCGACATCAGGCGGCTGTGGACCGCCAAGCTCGGCGGCGACGCGGAATTTTTGCGAATCGCGCTCGGGCCCGTGGGCGACGGCAATCGCATCTATGCGGCCGGCCGCAACGGCAACGTCTGGGCGTTCGATCCCGAGTCGGGGAAAACCCGCTGGCGAGCGGATCTCGATATCGAACTGCTTGCCGGGCCCGGAGTGGGCGGCGGGCTCGTTGCCGTCGTCGCGGCGGACGGCGTCGTCATTGCGCTCGACGCCGCCACGGGCGACGAACGCTGGCGCTCGGACATCGGAGGGGAATCGCTGTCGCGGCCCGCGATCTCGGACGATGCCGTGATCGTCCAGACCGTCGACAATCGCCTGCGAGCCCTCGAGTCATTCGACGGCAGCGAACGCTGGGAGGTTCTGCAATCGATGCCGGCGCTCACCTTGCGAGGTTCGGCGTCGCCGCAAATCGTCGGTTCGAGCGTCGTCGCGGGCTTCGACAACGGCCGTCTCGCGGCGATCGATATCGAAACCGGCGACATCGAATGGGAGTCCCTGCTCGCGCCGCCGTCGGGTCGTTCGGACCTCGAACGCCTGTCCGACGTCGACGGCGCGATCGCAGTCGTCGGCCAGGACATCTATGCCGTCGGTTACCAGGGTCGGCTGGCCGGAGTCGCGGCCGAATCGGGACAGGTGCTCTGGGCCGTAGAGGTTTCGAGCTATGAAGGTGTCGCGGCCGACTGGACCAGCCTGTACACGGTGCAGGACGATGGCACGCTGATCAGCGTTGCGCGCCGCAACGGGACCGAGAACTGGCGCCAGGACGCACTGCTGCGCCGTGAACCGACGTTGCCGGTGCCCTTCAACCGGACCGTCGTTGCCGGCGATTTCGAAGGTTACCTGCATTTTTTCAGCAACCTCGACGGCGAGCCCGTGGCACGCGTCAAGCTCGGTGGTGCCGCGATCACGAGCGACCCCGTCGTCGTAGCCGATCGTCTGTACGTGCAAAACGATGCGGGCACACTGGCCGCATTCGCCGTCCGGGAGGCAGCCCCGCGTCGCGCGCCGGATATCGCTCCCGCAATCGACGGGGAGGGCGCCTGAAACGCGGCGTCGCGACGAAAGCCAATGTTGCCTGTCATCGCGCTGGTTGGACGCCCTAACGTCGGAAAGTCGACGCTGTTCAATCGCCTGACGCGCTCGAGGGATGCGATCGTCGCCGACTACCCGGGGCTGACGCGCGACCGCCAGTACGGCTTCGGTCGCATCGGCCCGATTCCGTACCTGGTCGTCGATACCGGCGGCGTCGCCGGGGGCGAGCAGGGTATCGAGGAAATCATGGCCGAGCAGTCCGTGCGCGCGCTCAAGGAGTGCGACGTCGCGATCGTGATGGTCGACGGCCGATCCGGCGTGACCGCAGCGGACGAGCACGTCGCGGACCTCGCGCGGCGGCACGCCCCCCGCGTCTGGCTCGCCGTCAACAAGGCGGAGGGCCTCGACGCCGACATTGCCGCGAGCGATTTTCACGGGCTCGGGCTCGGCGACCCGATCGCCGTCTCGGCGACGCATGGGGATCGCGTCGCCGCGATGATCGACGCGGTACTCGAAGAGTTCGTGCCGGCGGTTGAAGAGGAAAGCGACGACACCGGTGACGACGATACGGCGCTCAGGATTGCGATCGTCGGCCGCCCCAACGTCGGCAAATCGACGCTTGCGAACCGATTGCTCGGGGAGGACCGGCTGCTCGTCTTCGATCAGCCCGGCACGACGCGCGACAGCGTTGCGGTTCCCTTCGAGCGCAACGACCGGCATTACGAGCTCATCGATACGGCCGGCATTCGGCGCCGTGCGAAAGTCCACGAGGCAATCGAAAAGTTCAGCATCGTCAAGGCACTGCAGGCGATCGAGCGCGCACAGGTCGTCGTGGCGGTCATCGATGCGCACGAGGGCGTCACGGAGCAGGACGTGAGCCTGTTGGGCCTGGTGCTCGAGCGCGGTCGTGCGCTCGTCGTCGTCACGAACAAATGGGACGGGCTCAGCGCCGCCGAGCGCAAGCACGTGCGTGACGAACTCGACCGGCGCCTGCCGTTTTTGGATTTCGCCGAGCGCATGACGATCTCGGCGTTGCACGGCACGGCCGTCGGCGACTTGCTGCCGGCCGTCGAACGGGCCTACCGGGCAGCCACCCGCGACCTGTCGACGAACGAGCTGACGCGGGAACTGGAGGCGGCCGTGGTCGCGCATCCGCCGCCGCTCGTGCGCGGCCGCCGCATCCGGCTGCGGTACGCGCACCAGGGCGGTCGCAATCCCCCGATCATCGTCATCCACGGCAACCAGACCGACAAGCTGCCCGAAGCCTATCGGCGCTACCTCGTCAACCGGTTTCGCAAAGCGTTCAAGCTCAAGGGCACGCCCGTGCGCTTGTCGTTCAAAACGGGCGATAATCCCTACAAGGACCGGCGCAACCCGCTGACACCCAGGCAGGAACGCCGGCGTCGGCGCATGATGAAACACGTCAAGAAATAACATGAGCGGCGCGCGAAAAAAAATCGTCCTGGACGGCCGTTTCGAGATGCACCGTGGCGGCTACCTCGAATCGCCGACCCT
>JBFISV010000192.1:0-5162 GCA_041608415.1 Woeseiaceae bacterium | reverse complement strand
GGACGAGCTCCGGATCGATGCGCTTGCAGGTCGCGAGGTAGGCCTGGTAGAGATCGTCGGGGTCGTCGAAATAGAACTGCGGATCCGTGCGCAGGAACTCGAAAAACGCCTCGAGGTCACCGTCGAATTCGACTTCGTCGATAATCGATTGCATTTCGTCGCGAATCCGCTTGACCTCGTTCAGACCGAGGCGATGAATTTCGTCGGGCGTCATCTGCGTCGTCGTGTACTGCCGTGCAAGCAACTCGTACCACTCGTTGCCGTCGGGCAGCGAGCTGAGCCCGATGCTGTCGCGGCTCGCGGGCAGGTAGGTGCGCTCGAAATACCGCGCGAGGCGCCGATAAGCCGGGATGACGGTTTTTTCGATCGTGACGATGGCCTGCTCCTGCAGGCGCTCGATCTCCTGCTCGCCGAAGCGATCAGGCAGCTCCCGGAAAATCGCGTAAAAAGGACTGTCGGCGCCGGTTTCGACGAGCTGCGTCGCGATCTGGTCCGGCACGCGCTGCATCAGCACTTCGGGCGGCATCATGCCTCGTTTGCGACCGTGTTGGGCCAGGTCGATCGTCTGATCAATCAGCGTATCGATGGCGGCGAGCCGCGAAAGCCAGTCCTCGTAATCCTTGACGGTCGCGAGCGGAATACCGCGCGTGCGATCGTCCAGTGTCTGGATGCCGCCGCGGTGGCTGAACGGAATCAGGTGCCCGCCGAAACGCGCAATGTCGACGTCGTTTTGCAATTCGCGGCGAAACAGTTCGTAGTCGAGCCGATCCTCCTCCGCGAGTTCGTCGCGGTCGATCGCGTACAGACGGCTCAGGAATTCGCGCGTTCGCTCCTGGCGCTCCTCGATCGCGCCGAGGCTCTGATCGGGCCATCGATCGTTGTAACGGCGATCGCCGAGGTAGGATGCGAACATCGGGTAAGACGCCATGCGATATTCCCATTCTTCGTCGAGCAGTGCCCGAAAGTCCGCAGTGGCATCGGCATGTACGGGCCCGGCCAGTGTTGTAAGCGAAGCGATGATGACGATGAGCACCGGCCGCCGCATGACTGTCTCCTGATCACGGTTGCCGCACATTGTGTCGATGAGCGCGATTCCCCGCAAGCGGCCGGGTGGCCTAACACGGACGCATTCGCTATGCTTGTCGGCACTAATCGACAGCGTGCACGGAAGAGACCTCGTCACCGACGGGGCGCCGAAGGCGCAACATGCCCGGAAACGCTCAGGCAAACGGACCGTGAACGCTGATTAGCTCTGGAGAGAGGCCGTCGATGAGGCCCACCGAAGGGGAATGTGGCCGCCGAGCCCGCGCTCACCGGCCAACGATCTCTCAGGTCACCACGGACAGAGGGGCGGCGGACCGGCGAGTCCGCCGCCCCCTTTTTTTGTTCTGGAGCGCACATGGGATTGAAGACGCCGCTTTACGACTGCCACCTTGCAGCCGGCGCGCGCATCGTGGACTTCGGCGGCTGGGACATGCCGGTCAATTACGGCTCGCAAAAGGAAGAGCACCACGCCGTTCGTGGCCGCGCGGGCGTCTTCGATGTGTCGCACATGACCATCGTCGACGTCGCCGGCGAGCAGAGCCAGGCGTTTCTGCGCTACCTGCTCGCGAACGACGTGGCGAAGATCGACCGGCACGGCAAGGCGCTGTACAGCTGCATGCTCAACGAATCGGCCGGAGTCGTCGACGATCTGATCGTGTACTTCTTCGACACCGCGAACTACCGTCTCGTGGTCAATGCCGCGACGCGCGAAAAGGATCTCGACTGGATCCGCCGGCATGCACAGGCCTACGGTGTCCGCGTCAGCGAACGGCCCGAGCTTGCGATGCTGGCCGTGCAAGGGCCGCAGGCGCGCGAGCTCGCCGCACCGATCCTGGATGCCGCCTCGCGCGATGCGGCCATGTCGATGAAGCCGTTCACGGCCATGCACGCGGGCGACCTGTTCGTCGCGCGCACCGGATATACGGGCGAGGACGGCTGGGAAATCGTCATGCCCGCGGCGCGCGCCGCGACGATCTGGGAGCGGCTGCTCGCGGCCGGTGTGGCGCCCTGCGGGCTTGGTGCTCGGGACACGCTGCGCCTCGAGGCCGCCATGAACCTGTACGGCAACGACATGGACGAGACCGTCACGCCGCTCGAGTCCGGGTTGGGCTGGACGATCGCCTGGCAGCCGGAAGAGCGGGCGTTCATCGGTCGTGAGGCGCTCACGCGGCAGCGCGACGGCGGCGCCATCGCGCGTTTCGTCGGTCTCGTGCTGGAGGGCAAGGGGGTTCTGCGCGATCACCAGCGCATCGTCGTGGACGGAATCGGCGCGGGCGAAGTCACGTCGGGCGGCTTTTCGCCGACGATGGAGCGCTCGATCGCCCTGGCGCGGGTGCCGGCCGGCGATTATGACTCGGCCACGGTGGACATTCGTGGCAAACTTCTGGATGTACGCATCGTGAAGACGCCGTTCGTGCGCAACGGCAAGATCCTCTGCTGAGCCCCCGGAGTTAGGCTGCAAACGAGTAATCGGGAGAATGACTGATGAGTGAATTGCCTGGAGACCTGCTGTATACGAAGGAACACGAATGGCTGCGGCGCGAGGACGACGGCAGCGTCACGGTCGGTATCAGCGATCACGCGCAAGCAGCGCTCGGCGACCTGGTGTACGTGGAATTGCCCGAGGTCGGACAGGAGCTCGTCGCCGAGGGTGAAATGGCGGTCGTCGAGTCGGTCAAAGCGGCATCGGATGTCTACGCGCCCGTGGGGGGGCGGGTCGTCGCGATCAACGAGGGGCTGTCGGACGACCCGGAGACCATCAATACGGATCCTTACGGCGACGGCTGGATCGTCAGAATCCAACCGGACGGCGCGGTCGACGAGTCGGACCTCATGTCGCCCGACGAGTACGAGGCGCTGCTCGACGAACTCGACGCCTGACTCCGGGCGAGCTGAATCATGCCGTTCATTCCGCACACCAAAAAAGACACCGACGAGATGCTCGCGGCGATCGGCGTCGACGACATCGAGACCCTGTTCGACGAAATCCCGGACGAGCTGCGCATCGACTCGCTGGACGGCGTGCCCGAGGCGATGTCGGAAATGCAGATCACGCGCCTGATGCGCGAGCGCGCCGCCCGCGACGGGGCGCCGCTGTGTTTCATCGGCGCCGGCGCCTACGAACATCATATTCCGACAGCCGTGTGGGACATCGCGACGCGCGGCGAATTCTACAGCGCGTATACGCCGTACCAGGCCGAGGCAAGCCAGGGAACGCTGCAGACGATTTACGAATACCAGTCGATGATCACCGAGCTCACGGGCCTGGAGGCGAGTAACGCGTCGTTGTACGACGGCGCCTCGGGGCTTGCCGAAGCGGCACTGATGGCGGTGCGCGTCAATCGCAACGCCAGGTCCGGGCGAATCCTGGTGGCGCCCGGCGTCAATCCCGTCTACGTGCAGGTCGCGAATACCATCGCCGGCAGCCAGGGCCTCCGTTTCGAATCGCTGCCCGAGGACAGGACGACCGGCAATGTCGATTTCGAGCGGCTCGGCGAGGACGACGATGCCGTCGCCGTGCTTATTCAGCAACCGACCTTCACGGGCACGCTCGAAGACGTCGACCGCCTCACGGACTGGGCGCACTCCAACGGGGCGCTGGCCGTCGCGGTCGTCAACCCGACGTCGCTCGCGCTCTTGAAAGCGCCGGGGCACTGGGGCCAGGCCGGCGCCGACGTCGCCTGCGGCGAGGGTCAGCCGCTCGGCGTGCCGCTGTCCTCGGGCGGCCCGTATTTCGGCTTCATGACCTGCAAGCTGAAGCACGTGCGGCAAATGCCCGGGCGCATCGTCGGGCGCACGACGGACCTCGACGGCGAGCCGGGTTTCACGCTGACGCTGCAGGCGCGCGAACAGCATATCAGGCGTTCGAAAGCGACCTCGAACATCTGTACGAACCAGGGCCTGATGGTCACGGCGGCGACGATCTACATGTCGCTGCTCGGGCTGGACGGACTGGCTCGGGTCGCAGCGCAGTCGCACCGCAACACCGCGCGGCTCGTCGCAGGTCTGACCGCGATCGATGGCATCGAACGGCTCTATGAGGGTCCGTACTTCCACGAAGTCGCGCTGCGCCTCGATCGGCCCGTCGCGCCCGTGCTCGAGGCACTCGCGGCGCGCAACATTCTCGGCGGTCTCGACCTGTCGGCGTATCGGCCCGAACTGGGCGACGCCTTGCTCGTCTGCGCTACCGAGACCAAGGTCGATGCCGACATCGACGCCTATGTCACCGCGATGCGGGAAATCTGCGGTCCACACTCGGAAAAACACACACGGAAAAGCGCATGAGCGGCACGATCGTAACGAAGACCATCTTTGACAGCGGCAACTACCGCACCTACGGCGAGCTGCCCGCGATCGGTAGCCACGCGCCGGACATCATGCTCGTCAACACCAAGCTGCAGAACGTGTCGCTGGCGAACTGGATGGGCAAGCGCAAGATCATGAATATTTTCGTCAGCATCGACACGACCATCTGCGCGAAATCGGTCATCGAGTTCGACCGCCTGGGCGCCGGGCACGACGACCTGGCGATGCTCATGGTGTCTTACGACCTGCCGTTCGCACACGCGCGATTCGTCGAGGAGCACGGGCTCAAGCACGTGATCGGCCTCTCGGCGATACGGCACGCCGGCTTCGGCGAAAACTACGGCGTGCAAATCGTCGAAGGCCCGCTGGCCGGCATGTTTTCGCGCGCCGTCATCGTGCTGGACGAGAACAATACGGTCGTGCACCGGGAGCACATCCAGGACATCGGCCGCGAGCCCGACTACGTCGCGGCCTTCAAATCGCTGGGCATCGCCGTCGCCGACAGCGAAGACTAGGCGAACACGCATGGCAAAAATTCCCGACAGCCTCATTTTCGAAAAGTCGCGTTCCGGCCGCCGCGCGTTTGCGCAGGCCCCGGCGCGGGCCGGGGACGTCGACATACCGGATACCCTTCGCCGCCGCGACCGGCCCAATCTGCCAGAGGCATCCGAGCTCCAGGTCGTGCGGCACTTCACGCGGCTGTCGCAAAAGAACTTCAGCATCGATACGCAGTTTTATCCGCTCGGTTCGTGCACGATGAAATACAATCCGCGCGCCTGCAATGCGCTCGCGCTGCTGCCCGGTTTCTCGGG
>JBFISV010000191.1:0-5191 GCA_041608415.1 Woeseiaceae bacterium | reverse complement strand
GGTACGGGTCCTGGCGCCGGTCGCGATTTTCGGAATAGGACGAAAGACCGGTCTGAATCGAGTACTCCCTTTCGTACCAGTCCCTGCCACTCGTGTCCGAGACCGCCACGTCGAGCTCTACGAACTCGCCGTCGGATTCGTTGATTCGCGCGCGCACGATGACGTCCGTAAACGCATTTTCGGACGGAATGACGCGCACGGCGCCCCAGTGCCCGGAACCTTGCATCGTGTTTTTCAAGTGATAGGCGAGGTAACGCGACTCGGCATTTCGAATCGGTTCGTAGATGCGCGATCGTTCGGGATCGTTGTCCTCGGGAACGCCGGCGTCGAATTCCACGATGCCGATATCGAGGAGCTGACTTTCCGGCTTTGGTGCCGCGGCGACCACGAGCTCGGTTTCCTCTGCCGTGATGACTTCGTTGACCGAGCAAGCGCTCATCGTGAGCACAGCCAATACCAAAACCGGTCCAGTCATTCGCGTCATAGTTGTGTAGTCACCCTATTCGATTGCGGCGTCTTCAATTGCCATTCAACTCCGCCAATCAATTGCTGGACGAAATTCCCTTGTACTTGCGATATTCTTCCCAGAGCCGCTCGCGGAGCGCCGGATCGTCCTCCGTCAGCGCGGCTTCGCGCAACTGTCGCGCGATGATGTCGTCGTCGACCCCGATCGGCACGTCGTCAGGCGTGCGCTCGTCGATCTGTGCCTGCGTCATGCCGTCGATTTCCGCCGGATCTTCCGGCCGCTGGCCGCCGACCGAACCGCCTTCGGCGCGGCCGCGGCCGCCGGCTTGTGAGCCGAGCCCGACCACCGCGCCCGATTGACCGCCGGCGCCTTCCGTGTCGAATCCTTCGAGCACGCGGCCCACGGCGGCAATCTCCTGCTGCTCCTCGTGTAAAGCCTCGTCGAAACCGCCGATCGATTCCTCGAGTTCCCGTCCCAGGCGCGCGGCGCGCTCGTCGGCGCTCTCCTCCGGAAATTGCCCGACACTGCCGGCCCCGCCGCCACTGCCCGTTGCACCCGTGGCCGCGTCGCCGCCCGCACCCGAACTTCCGTCACTGGTGCCGGTTCCCTCGTCTTCACCGAGGCATTCGCCGGCCTGGCCCATGCCGCCAATGCCGCCGGGAATCGCGCCCGTGTCGCCGCATTCGCTGTCAGAGTCGCCATCGGCATCGCCGAACGGATCGCTTTCGCCGCCGCTTTCGCCGTCGCCGCCGGCACCGCCGGCGCCGCGTTCGCTGGGCGGTGGCGGAATCGCGCCGACGTCGCCGCCCGCGTTACCGCCACCCGATGACTGGCCACTCGACGAGCCGCCCGGTGATGGCATCCCGCCGCCTGGCGATGGCATTCCGCCACCCGGCGATGGCATCCCGCCGCCCGGCGATGGCATCCCGCCGCCCGGCGATGGCATCCCGCCGCCCGGCGATGGCATCCCGCCACCCGGTGATGGCATCCCGCCGCCCGGCGATGGCATCCCGCCGCCCGGCGGCATCGACACGCCGCCGCTAGGCTGCACTACCGACGTTTTACAGGCCACCGTGATGAGTGCGGCCGACACGATGATCACGAGCGGCTTGATGCGGCTCACCCGGTTTTTGCTGCGCAGCCATAGCGTGTTCGTTAATTCGCTGATGTTCATCGTCTCGCATCCTTCAGATGGCGGCTGACGATACCGCGCATCGCCCAATCGCCCGGTATCGTTAGCTTGGAGCCGCTGGACCGCGTTCAAGTTCCATGCATTTCCCACCCGCGAATTTACCCGCGCGTCGCGTGCGCCGGGCAGCGCGCGCGGTCACGGCAGACCGCTTTACGATAATACGCGAGAATGCCGCCATCGACACCTGCTAACTGTTTGATTTTGTTAAACAGCGCTCGGCCCCGGCGGCTTGCGGAACAGGATGAGCGACAGATCGTCGGGTTTGCTCGGCTGCCCGTCGGCCCACGTCGACATGCGGCTGCCGACTTTCTCGACGAGGCTGTCGGCCGCTGCGGCCAGCGGACCTTTACGCACCAGTTCCACGATCTCTTCGACGTGCAGGTTGTCGGTGAGGCCGTCGCTTGCAACGACGAGCGTGTCGCGCGGCGCCAGTTCGATGCTGGCGCCGACGTCGATGCTCATGTCCACGGTGCCGATGAAGTTGGAAACGAGATGGCGTTCCTCGTGATGCAGCGCATCGCGCTGATCGAGAAATCCGGCCTCGACCGCGAACCCGGTCGGCGAATGCGCCGTCGTCTGCAGCTTGATCAGGCCGCGCTGGCCGATGACGAGCGCCCCGGAATCACCGATCTGGTAGGCGCGAACCGTGCGATCTTCAACGGTCACGACGGTCAGCGTCGTCGCGGAGCCGTTGGCAAGATCGCGCACCGCGCCGTTCGCAGCCTCGATGCCGTTGAGCACCGCCGTGCGCAGCAACGGCGTCTTGTCCACCGCCGCCCCGAGCGCCTCGGCAAGCGTCGTTACCGCGGTCATCGACGCACGCTTGCCGGCCGGGAGACCGCCCGCGCCGTCGGCGACGACGAGCACCGCCGCTTGCGCGCCCCATGGGATGACGGCCACGGAATCCTCGTTCTCGGTGTCCTTTTCCGGCGACCGGCAGGTATACGCGATCGCCGTTCCACCGCCGACGGCAAGCGATCGCCGGTCCGCCTCGAAGGCGCCATCGAGCACGAGCGTGTCCTGCGGCATCGTCGCCATCATTCGCCTCCTGTTGCGGTGCTATTCCCGGCGCACGGGTTCGCGGCACCAGGCGCAGTAATTCCAGTAGTCTCCGGCGATGCCCCAACGGCAGGAGCGGCATTGCCGGCGGCTGCCGGGCAGTTTCCATGGCCGCTTGACTTTCATGCGACACCAAGGGCAGTAACGCATGAACGGCATCAGACTGCCGCGGCAGCGAGCGTTGCCGCAACGTGCCGCGTAGCGCTTGTCAGGGTATCTGCGCGCGGTCTCCTCGATGAACCCGGGGCCGTAACACCAGGCACAATAATCCCAGTCACTCTTCACGCCGCGCTCGCAGCGCGGACAACTCGACGGCATCGACGTGTCACAGCCCCGCGCCGGGTTATCGATGCCGCACCATGGACAGGCCTGCATACTCTCCGCGACGGGACCCTCGCAACGCCGGCAATGATGCCGCGTATCCAGCACGCGCTTGTATTCACGCTGGAATTGCCGCCACTGCAGCTGCTTCCAGGACACGCCGTTAGCTTTGCCGTTTCGCGCTCGCGATCGTTTTTGTTTGCGCGTATGCGTTTTCAATCGCTCGAATGCGGCGTGCATCTGTATGGCCGTCGGAAAACGTTTTGCCGGGTCGAGCTGAATGGCGGATTTCAAGAAATCGACGAACTCGGGCCGGACTCTCGCGGTCAGCTGGTCGTAACCCGTGAGTGGCCATTCGTAAGGCCATTCCGGGAGCTTCCCGGAGAACAGGCGATATATGACGAGCCCCAGCGAAAAAACATCCGATTGGAATCTCGGCCGCCCCATCGCCTGCTCCGGTGCAATGTAATCGATCGTGCCGGATCCCGAAGCCTTGAGCGTGTGCACGTTGAATTTTGCAAAGCCGAAATCGGCCAGCTTGAGCTTATTGCCGGGAAACAGGATGAAATTCTCGGGCTTGATGTCGCAGTGGATGATCTTGCGTTCGTGGGCGTACGCCATAGCGGCAAGGGCCTGGCCCGCGAGGTCCACGGCCCGTGCCGTGGAAATACGGCGCTCCAGCCGGTCCGCGAGCGATTTTTCGCCGAGTTCCATGGCGATCACGAACAGGCCGTCGATGTAGCTCGCGTTGATGACCGAGAGAATATTCGGATGATCGAGCTTGACCGCAACCTGCACCTCGTGCAGAAACTCGTCGGCCCCCGTGTGTTCGCCGGACTTCGGTATTTTAAGCGCGATGCGCTGCTTGTGAATCGTGTCGAATGCGGAATAAACGTCCGCCAGCGGGCCGGAGGCGATTCTGGACACGATCTTGTATTTGCCGATCTTTTGCCGTGCTCTAAGCAAAGCCTCGTGCTCTCCGCAGGTTGCGCGTTTCACCGCAGGCAATCATTGGTGCTCGCGCAGATGGAGTCAAGCGAATCCTCGTCGATACGAGCCGCAACTCGCGGCGACGAAACTTTTCGCACTGGCGCAGTCGCTACGCTACGATTTTGCAGCCGGGCAGTTAGCAAATGCCGAATCGGGGCCCGGCATCGCTCCGCTCAGTCCGTCGTGCGTACGCTCGCGATGGCACGAGCCCAGCCTGCGACCAGGCCCTCGCGGCGATCCGCATCCATACGCGGATCGAAAACGCGCTCACTCTGCCACATGGACGCGACGTCATCGATCGAGCCGATGAGGCCGCCCTGCAGACCCGCGAGGTATGCGGCGCCGAGCACCGTCGATTCGACGTTCCTGGGACGCTCGACACGAATCCCGAGAATGTCGGCGAGGAACTGCAGGAACCAGTCGTTGCCGACCATCCCGCCATCGACCCGGATGACGCTCGGCCGGATGCCATCGTCGGCCATTGCGTCGACGAGATCACGGGTCTGAAAAGCAACCGCCTGCAAGGTTGCCGTAACGATCTGTTCGCGGCCGCTGCCGCTCGTCAGTCCGAGTATCGCGCCGCGCGCGTGCGGGTCCCAGTACGGCGCGCCGAGACCGGCGAACGCGGGCACGACGTGCACGTCCTCGACGACGCCCGTGTGCTCGGCGATCGCCTGCGTTTCTGCCGCGCTGCCGATGATCCGCAGGGCGTCGCGCAGCCACTGCACCGCCGATCCCGCGACGAACACGCTGCCTTCGAGACCATAGGTGACGTTGCCGTCGAAGCGGCTCGCAACGGTCGTCAACAGCTTGTTGCGGGACGGCAGCGCCACGCGCCCGGTGTTCGCAATGACGAAACAGCCCGTGCCGTAGGTGCTCTTGGTCATGCCGTCTCGAAATCCGGCTTGCCCGATCAGGGCCGCCTGCTGGTCGCCGGCCACGCCGCCGATAGCAACCGCGCCGCCCAGCGTGTCGTCGGCGGTCGTGCCGAAATCAGCCGCGCAATCGCGGACATCCGGCAGCAGCGCGGCGGGGACCGCGAACAGCTCCAGCATGCGGTCGTCCCATTTCTGGGTATGAATGTTGTAAAGCAACGTGCGTGATGCGTTGGTCGCATCCGTCGCATGCACGCGGCCGCCTGTCAGCCGCCACAGCAGGAACGT
>JBFISV010000190.1:0-5194 GCA_041608415.1 Woeseiaceae bacterium | reverse complement strand
TCGATGGTGCAGAAGACCGAGGAGAGCTTCAATTACGTCTGGTACGTGAGCAAGCCGCGGAGTTTCGCACGCCGCTTTGTCGAGTATGCCTTCGTACTTCTCGTCGGTCCCGTGTTGATCTTCATCGCGCTCGGCATGATTTCGGCGCTGCAAAGCGCCGCCGTCGTCGAATACCTGCTCGCCAACGATCTCGTCGACCAGGCGCTCGTCGCGGCGGGCGAACTCCTGCCGTACGTCATCGTCTGCGGGCTGTTCACATTCCTTTACATGTTCGTGCCGAATACGCGCGTGCGGGTGCGGTCGGCGCTCGTCGGCGGCCTGGCCGGCGGCATCATGTGGGCAACGACGAGCGTGCTGTTTGCAACCATCGTGGTGGACTCGGCCAACAGGAACGCAATCTATGCGAGCTTCGCAATACCCGTCTCGGCCCTGATCTGGGTGTACCTGAACTGGCTGATTCTGCTGATCGGCTCGCAGCTCGCCTTCTATGTCCAGAATCCCGCGTACCTGCGTATCGGCCGGCGCGAGCCGCGGCTGTCGAACGCCATGCGCGAGCGGCTGGCGCTCAACATCATGTTCCTCGTCGGGCGCGAGTTTCGTGACCCCGGCGGTGGCATGAGCCTCGACAAACTCTCCGGCTCGCTGAAAATACCCGGGCTGACCCTGGCGCCCGTCGTCCTGGCCCTCGAGGAAGCCGGGCTGCTGAGCGTGACGGAGCAGGAGATGCTGGTTCCGGGACGGGCCATGACGCGCATCACGCTCGAAGACATCGTGTCCGTCGTCCGCGTCGCCGGCGACACCGGTTCCTATCGTGCCCCCAACTGGTCACCCGAAATCGACGGCATCGGTGCCGCGCTCGACGCGTCGGTGTCCGCCGCGCTGGCCGACAGGACGCTGGCGAGCCTGTTTGAAGAGGCGGACTGACCGCGGTTTGCCTGCACTATTCAGGCTGGCCCGGACAGGTCCCGCCCACGCGTGAATCACTCGGCCTGGGCGCCGGCGATGGTCATCTCGCCGACCAGCACCGAGCCGCAACGGATTCCGCTGCGAATATCCCGGTCGTTGCCGACTTTCTCGATGCGCCGGTAAAGATCGCGCAGGTTGCCGGCGACCGTGACCTCGTGCACGGGATGCCGGATCTCGCCGTTCTCGACCCAGTGGCCGGCGGCGCCGCGCGAATAATCCCCGGTCACGGCGTTGACACCGTGGCCGATGACCTCCTCGACCAGCAGGCCGGTGCCCATTTCCGCGAGCAGCGCCTCGAGGTTTTCGGCGTTGCCGGAGACGATCAGGTTTTGCGGGCCGCCGGCGTCGGCCGTGGTCTCGAGCCCGAGGCGCCGCGCCGAGTAGCTGCTCAAGATGTAGCCCTGCAATATCCCGCTGCTGACGATGTCGCGATCCTGCGTTGCGACGCCTTCGGCATCGTACGCGGCGCTGGCCATTGCCTTCGGCAGATGCGGACGCTTCACGATAGAGAGGAACTCCGGGAAGACCTGTTCGCCGGCCGCGTTCAGCAGGAACGAGGAACGCCGGTACTGTGCGCCGCCGCTGATCGCGCTCATTGCGTGCCCGATGAAGCCGCGCGCGATTTCAGGCGTAAAGACCACGGGCGCGCGCGTGGTCGGTATCTTGCGCGCGCCGAGCCGCGCCACGGTGCGTCTCGCCGCGGTCCGGCCGATCGATTCGAGGTCGTCGAGGTCGCGCGCATCGCGTGCGGCGCTGTAGTAATAGTCTCGCTGCATTTCGCCGTCCCGTTCCCCGAGCAACACGCAGGTAATACTGTGGCTCGTCCTGGAAAAACTGCCGACGAAGCCGTGGGTGTTGCCATAGGCCCGTACACCGCGATTGGTCGCAACCGTCGCGCCCTCGGAATTTTTTATGCAACGATCGAATTCGAGGCCGGCCGATTCGCACTCGATGGCCATCTGAATCGCCTTCGCCGCATCGATGTCCCAGCGATGATCGAGGTCGAGGTCCGGTACATGCGCGCACATCAGCTCCGCATCCGCGAGGCCCGCATGCGGGTCCGCGGCCGTAAATTCCGCGAACGAACATGCTTTCGCCACGGCTTCGCGAATGGCGGCAGGCGTGGTATCCGACGTGCTTGCACTGCCTTTGCGTGACTGCTTGTAGACCGTGACCCACAGTCCGCGATCGTTGGTGTATTCGAGGTTCTCGACGTCGCCGAGCCTCGCCGTCGCGGACAGTCCCACGTCGTGGCTCGCCGCGACTTCCGCCTGGTCGACGCCGCGGGACCGCGCCTCGTCGAGCGCCGTCGAGATCAGCGCCTCGAGCTCGTCGGGCCGCATGGCGGCCGATACGGCGTCGCTGCCTGTCCCTGCCCTGGTCACTTCACTCATTCGCTTTGCCCATGTCGCATGCTAGTGTGGGTCATCCTGCGCGCGGTAGCTTAGCCGGTGAGCCAGTCAAAGCCCAGCAAAAGCGAACGAAAACGACGGCAGCAGCACTTGCAACGTCTCGGCGAGCAACTCATAGGCCTGGGCGACGAGCTCGACAACCTGGCGCTCCCGGAGCGGCTGCACGAGGCGATTCTCGAGGCGCGGAGCATGAAATCCAGGGAAGCCAGTCGTCGCCAGAAACAATACATCGGCAAGCTCATGCGAGATGTCGACCCGGCGCCCATCGAGGCGTTGCTCGACCGGCTGCGCGCGGACGATCGCCGGGACAAGCGAATCTTCGCGAACGCCGAGCGCTGGCGTGAGCGAATGATCCTCGATCGCAACGAGGCGCTGGACGCGTTTGCAGCGGCCACCGGCGCGCCGCACCCGGAGCTCGCATCGTTGCTCGACGATCTCGAGCGGGCGCAAAACGACCGCCAGGAGCGTACGATCAGGACCCGGATATTCCGAGCGATTCACGCGGTGCTGGTGACGGCGGTCCGGGATGGTTAGAATTTCTCAATGAAGCATCGAGTCGGCATTATCATGGGTTCGCGATCGGACTGGGACACGATGCGGCACGCGAGCGAAACGCTCGATGCGCTGGGCGTCGGCCACGACGTGCAGGTCGTTTCGGCGCACAGAACACCCGACCTGTTGTTCGAGTATGCGGCGTCGGCGGTCGATCGCGGCCTCAAGGTCATCATCGCCGGCGCCGGCGGCGCGGCGCACCTGCCCGGCATGGCCGCGGCGAAAACGCGCCTGCCCGTAATCGGCGTGCCGGTGCAGTCGAAAGCCCTGCGCGGACTGGACTCGCTGCTGTCGATCGTGCAAATGCCGGCCGGCGTTCCGGTCGGCACCATGGCCATCGGACGCGCCGGGGCCATCAATGCCGCGCTGCACGCGGCCGCTATCGTCGCCCTCGATGACGCAGCCGTCGCGGCCGCGCTCGACGCGTTTCGCAAGGATCAGACCGACCGCGTCCTCGCGAATCCGGATCCGGCCCGCTGAAACGAACGGCGCATGCGTATCGGTATAATTGGCGCCGGCCAGCTCGGCCAGATGCTCGGCCTCGCGGCTCGCGAACTGGAGTACGAGTGTTGCTTCGTCGATCCGTCGCCGTCGCCACCCGCGGCGCTATGCGGAGAGGTGATTCGCGCCGCCTACGACGACGCCGATGCGCTCGGGACACTCGCGAGCCGCTGCGACGTCCTGACCTACGAATTCGAAAACGTGCCCGTTGGCGCGCTCGAGGCGCTGGCCGACAGCTTGAGCGTGTATCCGCCCGCGGAGGCACTCCGCCGCGCGCAGGACCGGCTCGCGGAGAAGCGGCTGTTCGCCGAACTCGGCATTCCGCTGGCGCCCTATCGTGCGATCGACGGCCGCGAGGACCTGGCTAACGCGATCGCCGCGCTGGGACTGCCGCTCGTGGTCAAGACGCGGCGGCTCGGATACGACGGCAAGGGCCAATTCGTAATTTCGGACGCCGCGCAGGCTGACGCGACCTGGCGCGCGCTCGACGGCCGCGCCGCGATCGCCGAGTCCTGGGTCGAATTCGACTTCGAAGTCTCCGCGATCGGCGCCCGCAGCCCGCGCGGCGAGGTCGCCATCTGGCCGCTGACCGAAAACGAGCATCGCGGCGGCATCCTGCGCGTGTCGCGCGCGCCAGTCGCGAACGAGGCCATTTCGAAGCTGGCAACACGCCACATCCGAAATCTCATGGAGCGGCTCGATTACGTCGGCGTACTCGCGCTCGAAATGTTCGTTGTCGGCGATCGCCTGCTTGCCAACGAATATGCGCCGCGCGTGCACAATTCCGGCCACTGGACCATCGAGGGCGCCGAAACGAGCCAGTTCACGAATCATCTGCTTGCGATCACGGGCCGCTCGCTCAGGGCCACGGCGGCCCGCGGCTTCGCGGGGATGGTCAACCTGATCGGGACCATTCCAGGCGCGGTTCGCGAACTTGCCCGCCCGGGCATCCACGTGCACGATTACGGCAAGAGCCCGCGGCCCGGCCGCAAGCTCGGACATGTTACCGTCGTTGCCGAATCCGGGGCCGCACGCGATCAATTGCTGCTTGAAATTGCTCAAACTGTGACCGAGTCGACAGGTCGGCAGGGTACTCACCCGTAGCGAGCCGGGCGTCAAAGCAGGTACACTGCCCGTTGCTGAAAATCCTGTAGAATCAACGAACAAACATCGACGCCATTCAACGTCAAAGGGCATATGTCGTACCTCGATCACTTCAGACTCGAACAGCAACCGTTCCGGCTGACGCCAGACCCGGAATTCGTGTTTTGGAGCAAACAGCATGCTCGCGCAAAGGCTTATATGGAATCGACCATATGGCTGGCGGACGGATTCGTGGTCATCACGGGCGATATCGGTTCCGGGAAGACCACGCTGCTGCAGTCGTTCCTCGCGGAACTCGAGGATGACGTCGTCTACGCCGTGGTGTCGCAGACGCAGCTCACGGCAACCCAGTTCCTGCAGGCGGTGTTGACGGAGTTCGGCTTCAAGCCGTTCAAGAAACGCAAGGTCGAACTGCTCGACATGCTGAACATGTTCCTCATCGAGCAATACTCGAATGGCAAGAAAGTACTGCTGATCGTTGACGAGGCTCAGAACCTGTCTAAACGGGTGCTGGAGGAAATCCGCATGCTATCGGGCATCGAGACTCACAAGGAAAAGGTGCTGCGCATCATCCTCGCGGGCCAGCCCGAGCTCAAACAAACGCTCGAATCGCCGACGCTGAAACAACTCGTGCAACGCGTGCGCCTGCGCTTTCACCT
>JBFISV010000189.1:0-5274 GCA_041608415.1 Woeseiaceae bacterium | reverse complement strand
CGAGTTCGTGCAGCGTCTTCTTTTTCTCCGACAGCCAGCGGCTCGCCACGATGTCACGGCTGCGGTCGTCGAGCGTCTCGATCGCGGCCGCCATGCGCGCGTTCGAATCGTCGCTGAAATCCGCGTCCTCGAGCAGGACAGCCGGGTCCGAATCGGCGGCCGGCAGGTACGCGGCCGGCGAAAACGTCCGCTCGCTGTCGGCGGCGGGTACCGGGTCGAACAGGGCGTCGCGCGCGCTCAGGCGCTTTTCCATCTCGGTCACTTCTTTGGTGCTGACGCCGAGGTCCTTCGCGAGCGCTTCGGTTTCGTCGTGCGACAGCCAGGCGAGGCTGCTCTTCGACTTGCGCAGGTTGAAGAACAACTTGCGCTGCGCCTTGGTCGTGGCGACCTTGACGATGCGCCAGTTGCGCAATACGAATTCGTGAATTTCCGCGCGGATCCAGTGCACGGCGAACGACACCAGCCGCACGTCGTATTCCGGGTCGAAGCGCTTGACGGCTTTCATGAGGCCGACGTTGCCCTCCTGGATCAGGTCGGCGAGCGGCAGGCCGTAGCCCAGGTAGCCTTTCGCGATGTGCACGACGAATCGCAGGTGCGCGAGAACCAGGTCGCGCGCGGCGTCGAGGTCGCCGTCCTCGCGAAACCGGATGCTGAGCGCCCGTTCGTCCTCTTTGCTGAGCACGGGCACCGAACCGACCGCCTGTATATAGGCGTCGAGGTTGCCGACCGGGCCGGCAAGCACGAGATTGCGGTTCGTCGTCGCTACTGCTGTCGTCATACTGACTCCTCCATTTGAGCCGAGGTATTTTAGCACTCGCGATGTTGGAGTGCTAATTTTGGCCGATAGTTCCGCGGCCTGTCGCGAAATAATTCCCAGTGAAACAAACTGTTACGAAATACCGGCGCGGACCGGCCCGCGCCGCCCACGGGGCCGCGCGACGACCCGCGGGCGGCCTCCCGATGGCCGCCTAGCGCGGCTCGATGCGTCGCATGTGGCGGGCCGCGGCAAGCCACGATCCGACCAGGCCGAGGCCGACGCCGATGCCGAGAACGGCCCCGACCTCGCGGGGCTCGAACGTCAGCACGACGACGCCGCTGCTGTAGAGTCCGGCCAGCGTCGCGATCGGCGGCCGCAGCAGGAAAACCCCGTACTGCACCAGGCCGATCGCGAGCAGGCCGCCCAACAGCCCGTACCAGAATCCGGTCCACAGGAACGGGCGGCGCACGAACGCGTTGCTCGCCCCGATCAGTTTCGTCACTTCGATTTCGTCGCGGCGATTCTGGATGTCGAGCCGGATCGTATTGCCGATAATGACGATGATTGCGGCGGCGAGCAGCACCGAGCCGATGAGGATTGCCTGGCGAACAATGTCGAGAATGGCGTGGAATCGCTGCACCCATTCCGTGTCGACCTGTACGACGTCGACCTCCGGGAGGTTCTCGAGTTCTTCGCGCAGCAGCGTCATTGACTCGCTCGTATTCGCCGGGCCCGGCCGCACGATCAATGCATGCGGCAGAGGATTGCGGCTGAGCTCACCGAGCGCGTCGCCGAACCCCGACTGGCGCTTGAATTCCGCGAGTGCGTCGTCCGCCGGGATCAGCGTAACCGCCGCGACATCGGCGCGTTGCCGGATGAGTTGCGCGAGGCTTTCGGCGTCGGCAAGCGCCAGGTCGCGGCGCAGAAACACCGAAAAATCGAGCGCGTTTTCCCAGTTGCCACTGATGGCTGCCGCGTTCTTGACGATGAGGTTCAACGCGGCCGGCAGCGCCAGCGTAACGCCGATGACGAGCACGATCATGAGGCTTGCGAACGGCTGCTTGAGCAGCCGGGTGAGCGAGCCGGTTGCAGTCTCCGCATTGCGGCGCAGCCAGATCGACACCGGCCCCGACGAACGCACCGGCGCGGTCGCTTCCGTGTGGCGGTTCAGGGCCATGCACCCGGCTCCGGCGAAGACGCGACGAATGCCGCGTTCCCCTCTTGTTCCACAGGCTCCGCGACGCGCCGGCCGTTTTCGAGCGCGATGCGCCGGCAGCCGAACTTGTCGATCAGCGCGATATTGTGGCTCGCGATCAACAGCGTCACGCCGAATTCGTTGAAACGCCGGAAGACCCGCATGACCTCGAGCGACAGGTCGGGATCCAGGTTGCCCGTCGGCTCGTCGGCGATCAGCAGTTTCGGGCGTGTCGCGATCGCCCGCGCGATGCCGACGCGCTGCTGTTCGCCCGCCGATAAGGTCTCCGGGCGGCGCCGCTCTTTTTGCAACAGGCCGACCTGCTCGAGCGCCGCCCGCACGCGTCGGGAGGCTTCGCGATGGCCGACACCTGCGATGATCAGCGGCAGTGCGACGTTGTCGCCGACCGTGCGATCGTATAGCAGCTTGTGGTCCTGGAAGACCATGCCGATCTGCCGGCGGTAGGCGGGAATCTTGCGGCGCCGCACGCGCCGTGTGTTTTGCCCGTCGACGATGACCTGGCCGCTCGTCGGGCGTTCGATCAGCGCGATGAGTTTCAAAAGCGTGCTCTTGCCGGCGCCGGAGTGACCCGTGACGAACACCATTTCGCCTTTATCGATCGAGAGGTCGAGCCCCGACAGCGCTTCCTGCCCGCCCGGAAAACGCTTCGTGACATTCTCGATGCGAATCATCGGCGACAACCGCTCAATCCTGTGTTTGCCGGGCCCGGGCTTCCGGGGCTCGTGTGTCCCGGGCCATCAGCGCATCCACGAACTCGGCGGCGGAGAAGGTCTGCATGTCGTCGGCCGATTCGCCGATGCCGATGAATCGCACCGGCAGCTTCAGCCGGTTCGCAATCGCGAGCAGGATGCCGCCCTTTGCGCTGCCGTCCAACTTGGTCACCGTGATGCCCGTGAGACCGAGGGCCTCGTGAAACTTTTCCGCCTGTACGAGCGCGTTCTGCCCCTGGCTCGCATCGAGGACCAGCATGATCTCCTGCGGTGCGTCCTCGTCCTGGCGTGCTATGACACGCCGGATCTTGCTCAACTCGTCCATGAGTCCCTGCTGGTTCTGCAGCCGACCCGCCGTATCGGCGAGCACGATATCGATGCCGCGCGCCGCGGCCGATTGCCAGGCGTCGAACACCACGGCCGCCGGGTCCGCGCCGCTTTGCTGCGCCACCACGGGCACGTCGTTACGCTCACCCCATACCTGCAACTGCTCCACGGCCGCGGCGCGAAACGTATCGCCCGCCGCGAGCAGGACGGACCTGCCCTCGTCCAGGAAACGTTTCGCGAGCTTGCCGATCGTCGTCGTCTTGCCGGCGCCGTTGACGCCGACCATGAGAATCACGAAGGGTTTGGACTGTAAGGGTATTTTGAGCGGCACCGCGACCGGCTCGAGTATCGACAACAGCGATTGCCGGAGCGCCGCCATCAGCGCGTCGACGTCCTTGAGCTGCTTGCGAGCGAGGCTCGCCTGCAGGTCGGCAATGATGCGTTCGGTCGTGTCGATGCCGACGTCGGCCGTGACCAGCAAGGCTTCGAGTTCGTCCAGCGTGTCCTCATCGATCCTGCCGCCGGGTGCAAGATTGGCGAGGTCGTAGGTCAGCCAGCTGTCGCCGCGATTGAGCCGTGCGCGCAGGCGTTTGAAAAAGCCCTGCCGCCGGCCCTCTTCGCTGGTGGCCGATTTTTTGTTCCCAAACATACGCAGTCGAGCCTCGAGGATGCTTGCCGTAAACTGTCGCGACCGATTGCTGCTTACGCTGAGCGCCAATGGCACGACCCCGGACTTACGGAAAGGGAAAGCCGAAAACACGAAAATCGAGCAAGGGCCCGACGGCCCCGCCCGGACGGCTGCGTATTGTAGCGGGAAACTGGCGCAGCCGCGTGCTCGAGATCGCCGATGTGCCGGGCCTGCGACCCACGTCCGTGCGCGTTCGCGAGACGCTGTTCAACTGGCTTGCGCCCGACGTTCCCGGGTGCCGCTGCCTCGACCTGTTCGCCGGCACCGGCGCGCTCGGCCTCGAGGCGCTGTCTCGCGGCGCCGCGGAAGCCGTCTTCGTCGAACGATCGCGGCCGGCCGTAGCGGCGCTGAAGCGCAACGTCGCATCGCTCGGCGCCGGCGGCGCGAAGGTGCATGAAGCCGATGCGATACGATTCCTGCGCGAATACTCGGGTCCGCCGTTCGATATCGTCTTTCTCGACCCGCCGTTCGCGGGCAAGCCGGTCGACGAATTGTGTAGACTGCTCGATGAGGCAGGTGCCGTCAGCGCAGGCTCGAGAATCTACTTCGAGCAGGACAGGAACGGGCCCGAGCCGCAACTGCCCGATGCGTGGCGGCTGCTCAGGCAGGGCACGGCCGGCAACGTGCGCTATGGGCTGGCGGGCATCGCAACCGGGGTGTCGGAGCCATAAGAACAACGTAGAGAACAGGAGCGTGAGATGACAGTCGCCGCGATGTATCCCGGAACGTTCGACCCGATCACGCTCGGACACGAAGACCTTGTCCGCCGCGCCGCGGTGCTGTTCGACAAAGTCGTCGTCGCGATTGCCGCGAACACGGGAGCCAAGTCGCCGATGTTCTCGGTCGACGAGCGTGTCGAGATGGCCAGTGCGGCGCTCGCCGACATCGACAACGTCGAGGTCACGCGTTACGGTGGTCTCACGGTCGACTTCGCGCGCGAACACGGCCTGCGGGTCATCATCCGCGGGCTCCGGGCCGTGTCCGATTTCGAATACGAGTTCCAGCTCGCGAACATGAACCGTCACCTGACCGACGAGGTCGAAACGGCGTTCCTCACGCCCATCGAGAAGTACATGTTCATCTCGTCGAGCCTCGTGCGGGAAGTGGCGGAACTGGGCGGCGACGTCAGCAAGTTCGTTTCGCCCGAAGTAAAGAAGGCGTTGTTGGAGCGGTGCCGGACTTCGTGATTCGGCCGGCATCCGCTGTGAGGCCGTTCATCCGGTAGGGAGCGCGGCGCGACGGTGCATTGCTTGTCCTCATGGCTCGCTTTGCTGCGCTTTACTTCGGACAAACAACACACCGTCGCGCCGGCTCGTGCCTGGTCCGAGTCGAACGGCCGCACGGCCGATGCCTGCATCGTCACCGTTTTGGCACCGCTCCGGTTTTGGTGGTCGCCGCCCGGTCTTGGCGGAGAGTATGGCGCGACGGTGCATTGCTTGTCCTCATGGCTCGCTTTGCTGCGCTTTACCTCGGACAAACAACACACCGTCGCGCCGGCTCGTGCCTGGTCCGAGTCGAACGGCCGCACGGCCGATGCCTGCATCGTCACCGTTTTGGCACCGCTCCGGTTTTGGTG
>JBFISV010000188.1:0-5280 GCA_041608415.1 Woeseiaceae bacterium | reverse complement strand
GCGGCAACGCTCTGCGGTTGTTATTACACGCAGGCCGTTCGCGGCCAGCTCGACGTGCTCGGCAGTCGCGTGCCGATCGACGAGGTCCTGGCCGACCCCGACACGTCCGATGCGCTCGCCGCACGCCTGCGGCTCGTGCAGGATGCGCGCCGCTATGCCGTCGACGCGCTCGGCCTGCCGGAGAACGCGAGCTACGAAACGTATGCCGACCTCGACCGCGAATACGTCGTCTGGAACGTATTTGCAGCGGAGGAGTTTTCGCTGCAGCCGAAGCGCTGGTGTTATCCGGTCGTGGGCTGCGTCGCCTACCGCGGATACTTCGAGAAGTCGGCGGCGGAGCGCTTCGCCCAGAAACTTGCCAGACAGGGCCTGGACGTCCATGTCGGCGGCGTCGGCGCGTACTCGACGCTCGGCAAGTTCAACGATCCCGTGCTCAGCACCATGATGCGCTGGAGCGACGTGCAGCTGGTTGGCGTGCTGTTTCACGAACTCGCTCACCAGCAGCTCTACATCCGGGACGACACGGCGTTCAATGAGTCGTTTGCGACCGCCGTCGAGGAGATCGGCATCGAACGATTCCTCGGCGCCCGCGGGCTGCACGACGCGATTGACGAGTATGCCGAGAGCAAGGAGTTTCGCAGGCAATTGCTGCGGCTGATCGATGCGGCGCGGCGCGACCTCAATACCTATTACGCCGAGACGATCGACCCGGATGAGAAGCGGCTGCTCAAGGAACACCGGATCGAACGGCTGACGTCCGCGTTGCGGCGCCTGCTCACCGAGTCGGGCCGGGATGCCGGCCCCTGGCTCGAGGCGCCGTTCAACAATGCGCGCCTCGTATCGTACGCGCTTTACGAAGGGCAGTTACCGGCTTTTCGGCGCATGTATGCCGACTGTGACGAAGAGCTGAGTTGTTTCTACGAAGAGGCGCGGCGCGTTGCGGAGTTCGACAAGTCCGCGCGCGACGCTTATCTCGACAGCCTCGCGACGCGCTGATCGTCGGCCGCTGTATCGAGGTTTCTGATGACGAGCGGCAGCGTGTCGCGGAGTCGCCTCACCGTACCGTCGACGCGCCACTGGAATATCACGTCGGCAGCCATGACGCGCCGCACGTAGCGGCGGGTTTCGTTGTAGGGAATGTTTTCGACCCATATGCGCGCATCGATCGCACCGTCCTCCGGCAACCAGCGATCGACCCGATGCGGGCCCGCGTTGTAGGCGGCCGTTGCGAGCACGCGATTTCCCCCGTAGCGGTCCGACATTTTTCCGAGGTACGCCGTGCCGAGCCGGATGTTGGCAATCGGGTCCGTCAGCGTGTCGAGGCCCGAGTACGGCAGCCTGAGTTCTCGGGCGATTGAGCGCCCCGTCGAAGGCATGAGTTGCATCAGGCCGATCGCGCCCGCGCTCGAGCGAATGTCGCGCATGAACAGGCTCTCGCTGCGCGCGATGCCGTAGGCCCAGGTCGGCGAAATCCTCGCCGTCTGCGCATGCTGTTCGAAGTCCGACCTGAACGGCAGCGGGTAGCGAAGACTCAGATCGTCGTACTGGCCGACGCTCGCGGCTGCCGAGATGGCGCGCGAGTGCCAGCCCCAGCGATCGGCCAGGACCGCCGCCGCTTTTTTCTGCTGCGCCGACAGATCGGCAACCGCGGCGTCCCACTCCGAGCGGCCGCGACCGTCCAGCCCGACATGAAACAGTTCGCGCGCACGCACGAACTCCGGGCGCTTGCCGAGCTCATCGAGTGCGGCTTCGTCGACGACGAGCGCGCTGTGCCCGAAGGCGTATGCCTCGCCGAGTTCGTCGGCGGCAAGGAACCCGTAGTAGCCGCGCTCGCTCGCCAATCTCTCGAGCGCCGATTGCGCGGCGTTGACCTGGCCGATCTTGCCGAGCGCGATCGCGCGCCAGTAGCGCCACTCGTCCGAGCTCCGTTCCTCATCCGACATGTCCGCGAGATCCGTGAGCAACCTGAGCCACGCCTGCTCACGCAGGCTCGTGCGGGCGCGCCAGCGCATGACCTCGTCATCGCGTACGCCGTCGTCGAGCTTCGCGAGCAACGCATGCGCGTTCGGCAGCTTGTCGCGTGCGGTCCAAAGCGCGATGTGACGCGCCGTGTCGCCCGCCAGTTCCGCAGAGAACCGGTAGCGCTTCTGCACGGCCTCGAAGAGTTCGAGGGCGAGTGCGGGGTCACGGTAAGTCAGGCGCTCGGCGGCGTAGGCGAGCTGCCTGTGAGTCGCGGCGCTGTCGTCGAGCTTCGTGTGAGAGCGCAGGAACTTCTCGGGGTCCGACTGCGCCTTCAACCACAGCCGCGCTTCGCGCACGTGCGCCTCGTCGATCGACCGCCCCAGCCAGCGTGCAAGCGAAAATTCGCGTGCTTTTACGGCCAGCGCGTAGCGCTCACGGTAGTCGGCGTCGGTGAGTTGTCCCGTCGATTTGAGGAATTCGAAAACCGGGTCGCACTCGTCGACCTGGCTTTTGCCGATCAGCCACAGGCCGCGTCCGCGTCCGGCAACGCGGTGGCCGCGGCCGGAGGAGATATCCGCCTGCAGCGCGAGGCAGTCGAGTTCTGCGTCGTTCAGGCCCTGGTAATACGACGCGTAGATATCGTGGTACGCATCGAGGTCGCCGCGCCGCACGAGTTCGAGCGCATACCGGTAGCGCAGCTCGCGCGCGGGTTTGAGCACGCCGTAGCGATCCAGGAACGTCTCGATTTCGCGGCGCTCGGCGCGTTTCAGGTTGGCACGCAGGTAGGCGCCGCGCAGGTCGGGCCATAGAACATAATCCTCGAGCGCGTCGCGCTCGCTCGCAGCGAGGCCCGCGACCGCGTCCCACTCGCCGCGCTCCGCCGATTCGTAAACGCTCTCGAAAAGCCGGCGCTCTAGATCGAGGCCGGCGCCCTGTGCCCCGGCCGGTTGCGCGCTGGCCGAAGTTTGCACCAGCAGTGCGGCTGTTATGGTTATGTAACGTAATGTCCCGATCGATACGTGCATCGGAACATATTACAACGGCGACCCCGGTAAAACACCACGAAGCGCGGGTATCAGCGTATCTGCAGCATCAACTGTCTTTCGCCGCGCTGCACGAGCAGGAACAGGATCTCGCTGTTGCTCGCGATGCCGATCAGGTCGGCAACGGTTCGCACCGCCGTCCGATTTACCGCGACGATGACGTCGCCTTCCCGCAGGCCGCGCTGTGCCGCGGGACTGTTCGGTTCTATCGAAGTGACTTCTATACCCACGCCTGCGGCGCTCGTGGAGTTGGCTGCAAACTCGGCGCCGGCGAGCCCTTCGTGGATATCGGCGCCGGACGTGACCGTCGCGATACGCTGGCCCAGCTCGGCGCGCGTCGTGCGGGTCTTGCCGTTACGGATATACTTGATCGATACCTCGTCGCCCGCGCTCATGAGCCCGATCGCATTGCTGAGTTCACGCGCGCTGTTGATCTTCTTCTGGTCGACTTCGATGATGATGTCCTGCACCTCGAGCCCCGCCTTCTCGGCGGCCGAGTCCGGCACGACTTCGGTGATGAGCGCACCGCTGTCGACCGACACGTCGAGCGCCTCGGCGGCCGCGGCGTCTATCGCGCTGATCGAGACGCCGAGAAGACCGCGGCGGACCTCGCCGAAGTCGAGTATCTGATTCATGATCGAACTCGCGATCCGCGTCGGGACCGCGAAGCCGATGCCGACGTTGCCGCCGGTGCGGCTGATGATGGCCGAGTTGATGCCGACGAGTTCGCCGCGCATGTTGACGAGCGCGCCGCCCGAGTTGCCCGGATTGATCGATGCATCGGTCTGAATAAAGTCTTCGAGACCGTCGCCGATGCCGGTGCGGCCGAGTGCGCTGACGATACCCGACGTCACGGTATGCCCTAATCCGAACGGATTGCCGATCGCGATGACGAAGTCACCGACGCGCACGCCGTCCGAATTGCCGATGGGCATCTCGGTGAGTCCATCGGCATCGACCTTGAGCACGGCGATGTCGGTCGCGGCATCGGAGCCGATTATTTCAGCGTCGAACAACTTGCCGTCGAGGAGCGAAATCTTGATCTCGTCGGCATTCTCGACGACGTGATGATTCGTGAGGATGTAGCCGTTGTCGGCATCGACGATGACGCCGGACCCCGCGCTCGCGACCTGGCGCATGCCGCGATTTTCCGGCAGCCCGAAGAACCGGCGGAACGCATCGTCGGCGAACGGCTGGCTGGCGGTCAGAGTCTGGCGTACGCGAATGTTGACCACCGCGGGCGATGCGGTCTCGACCAGCGGCGCGAGGCTCGGCACCGCCTGGTCGCCGATCTGCGCCGGAATCGCCGCCGACGCCGACATGGCCAGCAGCAGCAGTGCGAAGCCGGAAACGCTGTATCTCTTGATCATAGGGTGCCCCATCGGCGAACTGCCATTTTATTGTCCACGTACCTGTCTGCGGGCCTGCAAGGGTAGGCCGGGGTTGCTGAATAGCGCATGAATCATGTCCGAAAAGATGCCTGACTGCGGCCGATGGTCGCAGTCAGGCGGGTGTTGACGGTCAGGCTCAGCCGGCCTTGACGGTGATGCGGCGCGCCTGGACCTCCGGCAGTTTCGGTATCGAGACTTCAAGTATACCGTTGCTGCTCTCGGCCGTGATGCCTTCCGCATCCGCCGAATCGGGCAGATTGAAACGCCGGAAGAAGCGACCGCTGGCGCGTTCCACGCGGCGAAAACCCTCGCCCTCGGTGACGTTCTCGGATTTGCGTTCACCCGAGACGGTCAGAACGCCCGCGTCCATGCTTACGTCGATGTCTTTCGGGTCGACGCCGGGTACGTCCGCGCGCAGAACGAAGCGATCGTTTTGCTCGACGATGTCGACCGCGGGGACCCAGTTTGCGACCGGATTTTCGGTGTCGTTATCGCCGTAGCGTGACTGCGCGATGCGGTCGAGATCGCGATGCAACAGGTCGACTATCGACCAGGGTTCGAATCGTGTCAGGTTCATGATTTACTCCTAAAATTTGCGTGCTCGGGGCGTTACAATGAAGCGTCGTAAGACGCGTCTAAACCACTGCTTTGCCGCCTTTTATGAGGGCTTCGCCGGGCAATTCAAGGCGTGAATTTATTTAACATAATGTCACTAGATATAGTGTTTTTGGCGTTACGCAGGGCCTGCAATTTTTTTTCGACAAGTTTAAAGCGATTTTTCGTTAAAATGCGATAACTAACTGATTTTAGTAGATAAAAGCCGGCAATATTTTTTGTGCAAAAGCCTTGACAGTTTGCCGCTACGGGCATAATCTACAGATCTT
>JBFISV010000187.1:0-5292 GCA_041608415.1 Woeseiaceae bacterium | reverse complement strand
GTCGAATTGTCGGCCACCGGTCGGGTCTCACCCAGGCCCAGCGTGATCAAGCGCTGGCGGTCGATCGACTGGGCCTGCAGATAGCGCGAAACCGAATCGGCCCGGCGCTCGGAGAGCGACTGGTTGTACTCATGGCTGCCGGTGCTGTCGGTGTGGCCGGCGACCTCGACGACGGTCTTGTTATATTCCTTCAGGACCTTGGAGACCGAGTTCAGCACGTCGAAAAACGCCGGGCTCAGGTCCGAGCTGTCCGTCGCGAACGTGACGTTGCCGGGCATGTTCAGCGTGATGTTGTCGCCGATGCGCGCAACGCTGACCCCGGTGCCCTCTAGCTCGGCGCGAAGTTTCGCTTCCTGGCGGTCCTGGTAGTGGCCGATGGCCCCGCCGGCCAGCGCGCCGACCCCGCCGAGTATCAGCGCCCGTTGCCGCCGCTCGACCGCGTCGTCGCCCGAGACCAGGCCGACCACGGCGCCGGCGGCGGCGCCGATAAGTGCCCCCTTGGTCGCGGCACTCGTCTTGCTTTCCCGGGTGTACGGATCGAGGGTCTCGCAACCCGTTACGAGCACGGCGAATCCGGCGACGAGCGAAATTGCTCGAAGTGACCTGATATTCATGTTTTGTCCTTTCATTGCTTGCGAAGTATGGGGCGCAATTGTACCTAAAGCCGGGCTGAACGGGCCCTTAATGCCGTAACGCTTATGTAGAATGGCCGCTGGCCACCCGGATCGCAACATGACCGAAGCCTCGAGCTGGCTCGACCGCTATGAGACGAATCACCGCAACCTGACGTACCCGTGGATTTACTGGGGCGCGGTGCCGACGGTCGTCGTGGGCGCGGTCGGAATTCTCTGGAACCTTCCGATACCGGAGCAGTTCTATACCATCTCGCCGCTGCTCAATTGGGGCAGCGCGTTCCTGATGGTGAGTGCGGTGTATTATTTCGTCATCTCGCTGTCGCTCGCGATCGGCCTGTTGCCGTTCGTCGTCGGCGTCGCCGTCATCCAGATATGGCTGCAGCAGTCCGATTTTTCGCCGCTCAGGGTGTCGGGCGGCCTGCTGCTCGCCGGAATGATCGGTTTGTGGCTCGGCCATCGCAACGAAAACGGCTTGCGCGCAATGATCGAGGACCTGCAGACGCTCATGATCGGACCGGCGTGGCTCCTGTCGGTCCTTTACCGCCGCCTCGGTATTCCGGTCTAGCGCGAAGATTCGGCGGGCTTGGCTTGCACGCAAGCGGCCGCGAGCCTGCGGCGCACGCCGAAAAGCCATGAATTTGCCAGGCGCCCGACGAGCTCGCATATTGCGCCGGCATGCGGGCTAAAATGAGCGGCCGCGTCAGCCGTTATGAACCGGCGATGAGACACGCCGCTACGAGGAATTTTGCCCATGGCCAGCCCGAAACTCGATCCCCTGGATCTCTTCGACGTGCGCTCGGAGCTTAGCGACGACGAGCGCATGGTTCAGGATTCCGTTGCCCGTTTCGTCGACTCCGAGGCGATTCCGCTGATGCGCGAGGCGTTCGAGCAGCACAGCTTTCCGCGGCAACTCATACCGCAGGTCGCAGAACTCGGCCTGCTCGGCAGCTCGATCGACGGTTACGATTGCGCCGGGCTCAACAGCATCTGCTACGGCCTCATCTGCCAGGAACTCGAGCGTGGCGACTCGGGCCTGAGGAGCTTCGTGTCCGTGCAGTCGAGCCTCGTCATGTACCCGATTCACGCTTTCGGCTCGGAAGAACAGAGACAGCGCTGGCTGCCGCCCATGGCGCGCGGCGAAGCGATCGGCTGCTTCGGCCTGACGGAACCGCAGGGCGGTTCGGACCCCGGCAACATGAAAACCCATGCGCGCAGGGACGGCGGTGACTGGCTTCTAAACGGCGCGAAGATGTGGATTACCAACGGCACGATCGCGGATGCCGCGATCGTCTGGGCCAGGACCGACGAGGGTATCAAGGGCTTCATCGTCGAGAAGGACATGCCCGGCTTCAGCGCACAGGAAATCGAGAACAAGTTCTCGCTGCGGGCGTCGGTGACGGCGGCATTGTTTTTCGACAACGTGCGCATCCCCGACGAGAACGTATTGCCGGGCGTCAGCAGTCTCCGCGGGCCGCTGAGCTGTCTCACGCAGGCCCGCTACGGCATCACCTGGGGCGTCATCGGCGCGGCACAGGCGTGCCTCAACGAGGTACTCAACTACACCGGGTCTCGAGTGCTGTTCGGCAGGCCGCTCACGCATACGCAAACCATCCAGCTGCGCCTTGCCGACATGAGCCGCCGCATTACGACCGCGCAACTGCTGTCGTTGCGCCTCGGCCGCCTGAAAGATGCGGGCAAACTCAGCCCGACCCAGGTATCCGTCGCGAAATGGAACAACTGCCGCGCGGCGCTCGACATCGCGCGTGATGCGCGCGACATGCTCGGCGGCGCCGGCATCAGCGCGGAATACGTGCCGATCCGACACATGCTGAACCTCGAAAGCGTGATCACCTACGAAGGCACCGAGACGATTCATCAGCTGGCGGTCGGCCGCGAACTGACGGGCGTGAACGCCTTCGGCTGATACTCGATTGCAAGCGCGCGCGCTGCCCCGGGACCGCGACGTCTGGCGCATCGCCGCGCCCATGATCCTGTCGAACGTCTCTGTGCCGCTGCTCGGCATGGTGGACACGGGCGTCACCGGCCACCTCGACAGCCCCGCTTACCTCGGCGCCGTTGCCGTCGGCGGCATGATTTTCAGCTTTCTCTACGTCGGCGTGAATTTTCTGCGCATGGGCACGACCGGCATTGCCGCGCAGCATTTCGGCGCCGGCAACAACGACGGGCTGCGCGTCGCACTGGGCCAGGCCGTCATCGTCGGTTTGTGCATTGCGCTCGCGATACTGGCACTGCAGTCGCCGATCGGCCAGCTCGCGATGCGGCTGCTCGCCCCCGAGATCCGCGTCGAGGAGTATGCGCTCGAGTATTTCCGGATTCGCATCTGGAGCGCGCCGGGAACACTCGTCAACATGGCCCTGATCGGCTGGTTTATCGGCCTGCAGAATGCGCGCGTGCCGCTCGCGATTTTTCTGACCGTCAACGTCACGAACATCGTCCTGGACCTGCTGTTCGTCGTCGTCCTGGGCATGACCGTCGACGGCGTTGCGCTCGCATCGCTGATCGCCGAATACGCCGGCCTTGCCGTGGGCCTCGCCTTTGCGCTGCACACGCTCAGGCGGCGTGCGGGACATTGGCCGGTCGGTCAGCTCTTGCGCATCAGGGAATACGCGGCTTTTTTCGCCGTCAACGCCAGTCTCTTCATACGCACGATGGCGCTGATGTTCACGATCGGGTTCGTGACCGCGCAGGGAGCACGCATGGGCGAAGTCATCCTGGCCGCCAACGCGATCATGCTGAATTTCCAGCACCTCACGTCATTCGGTCTCGACGGCCTCGCGCACGCGGCCGAGGCGCTCGTGGGCAAGGCCGTCGGCGAGAAAAACCGTGCCTCGCTCGCCGCCGCGGTACGCCTGTGCCTGAAGTGGTCGCTGCTGTTCGCCCTGGGATTCAGCCTCTGCTATGCCTTTGCCGGCCCGCTGCTGATCGCGGTGCTCACGGACCTGCCGGAGATCCGTGCGGCCGCGGCGCGTTACCTGCCGTGGATGGTTCTCTCCCCGCTCGTGTCGGTGTGGTCGTTTCTCTACGACGGCGTTTACGTCGGCGCGACGCGCGCGCGCCTGATGCGCGACATCATGCTGTTCTCGACTCTCGTCGTCTTCCTGCCGGCCTGGTGGCTTACCCGGGATCTCGGCAATCACGGCCTCTGGTTCGCGTTCCTGCTGTTCATGGCGAGCCGCGGAATCGGCATGGAACTGGGCTATCGCCGCCGCGTGCTGCCTTCGGTCTGATTGCGGCAGCCCGGCGGCGACACTTGGGACGGCCGGCGGCGCAAAGCAGCGTTCACGGAATTCACAGCTAGCCTGCGCGCGCAACACAGAGCCGATGCACCGAGGCGCGTGCCCACAGGTAGGCGCCGATGCCGGACAGGACGTTCGCGACCGCGTAGGCGGCGAAGATCCCGACAACTCCATAGAGATGCATGCCGGCGAATGCGAGCGGAATGTACAGTACGAGCATGCGTGCGACGCTGATCCAGACGGCCGGCATGGGGTTGCCGATGCCGTTGAACGAGGCATTCATGACCATCACCATGCCGTAGGTTCCGTAGCTGACCGGCACCACCCAGAGGAACAATCTCGTTACGCTCACGACCTCGGGGTTGTCGCTGAACAGGCCTGCGATCTGCCCGGAGAAAAGCGCCAGCGCGATCGCGATGACGACGCCGCTCGCAATGCAAAACACGGCGCACAGCCAGAGCGCGCGGAGAATTCGCGGCTCGTTGCCCGCAGAAAAATTCTGACCGACGAAGGGGCCGATCGTCGACGACATTGCGTAAAAGATCACCAGCATCATCGATTCGACGCGGCTCGCGACGCCGAAACCGGCCACGGCTTCGGGCCCGAAGCGTGCGATCATCGCGGTAATCACCGCCGCCCCGAGCGGAACGACGACGTTCGTGCCGGCGGCGGGCAAGCCGACGTGCAGGATGTCGGTCCAGGATTTCTTCAGCTCGCCGGGATCGGGCTTGTTGAAGCTGATCATGTCGAGGCGATAGCGCATGAAGTACAGCGCGGCGAAGAATATCGTGCCGCGCGCGATGAGTGCCGCCATTGCCGCGCCGTTGAGCCCCATCGCCGGTACGGGCCCGAAGCCGAATATGAACACGGGATCCAGCGCCACGTTGAGAACGGCCCCGACCACCATCATCGTTCCCGGCAGTCGCGTATCCCCGGTCGCCCGCATGCTCGCCATGCCGACCATACCGACGACGATGAACGGCACGCCCGCGTAGAGTATCGTCATGAAGCCGCGGATCAGCGGCAACATGTCTTCCGGCGCGCCCAGCAATCGAAACAGCGGATCGATCGTCGCGAAACCGATCGCAGACACGACACTCGTAATCAGAAACGACAGCAGCAGGCTGTCGGTCGCAAGGCGCCGCGCCCGCCGATGATCGTCTGCGCCGATCGCTCGCGCGACTACCGACGAGGTGCCGGCCCCGAGACCGATCGCCACGCTCGTGACGATCATCAGTATCGGGTAGCCGAAGCCGAAAGCCGCGAGCGCACGATCGCCGACCTGGCCGATGAACCAGGTATCGATGAGGCCCTGCGCCATCATCGTCGCAATACCGAACAGCACCGGCACGGTCATGTCGACAAGATGTCGGCCGACCGGGCCCTGCGTGAGCCTGGCT
>JBFISV010000186.1:0-5373 GCA_041608415.1 Woeseiaceae bacterium | reverse complement strand
CTCGACGGTCTTCGCTGCGAGTCGTCGCACAGTTGTTGCTGGGTGCCGGCGCCAGCCTGTGGCTCGCTGGCGCTCCGGCGGCCGACGAGGCCGCGGCGAAAACTTTCACGAACCCGATACTGCGCGGCGGCTACCCGGACCCGTCCATCTGCCGCGACGGCAACGAGTATTATCTCGTCAACTCGACGTTCGAATATTTTCCCGGTCTGCCGATCCACAAGAGCCGAGACCTCGTGAACTGGGAACTGGTCGGCCACGGCCTGCATCGCGATTCGCAGGTATCGGGCGCGGTCAACCTGCTCGACGTGCAGTCCGACGGCGGCATTCATGCGCCGTCGATCCGCTGCCGCGACGGCCGCTTCTACATTGTCACGACGAACGTCTACCTGCCGCCCGGCGAGGGACGGCAAACCGAGTTCGTGAACTTCGTGATCACGGCCGACAGCGCCGCGGGCCCCTGGTCGGAGCCGCACGTGATCGACGGCGCGCCCGGCATCGATCCGGACATATTCTTCGACGATGACGGCCGCGCCTGGTACGTCGGCACGCACTCGCCCGAAAAGCCGAACTTCCCGGGCGAAGGCGAAATCTGGCTGCAGGAGATCGACACCGACCGCTGGGCGCTCATCGGCGAGCGCCATTTCCTCTGGCGCGGCGCCTGCGGCGGCGTCTGGGCCGAGGGCCCGCACCTCTACAAGAAGAACGGCCGTTACTATTTAATGGTCGCCGAAGGCGGCACGAGCTTCAATCACGCCGTCGTCGTCGCGGTCAGCGATGACGTCACGGGGCCGTACGAGTCGAACCCGCGCAACCCGATCCTGAGCTCGCGGCATTTGTCCTACGACCACTGGGTCAACAGCACCGGGCACGCCGATCTCATCGAGCTGCCCGATGGCCGCTGGTATATGGTCGCACTCGGCATTCGCGGCGATCTTCATCGCCGGTCGAACATGGGGCGCGAGACGCACCTGATTCCGGTCACCTGGGAGACCGAGCCGTTCTGGTGGCAGGCCGTGAAAACCCAGTGGCCCGTCGCGGCGCCCGCGACGGGCCGCGTGGAACGCATCAATGCCCTGCCGTTCGCCGGTAGACAACAGTTCAAACAGAGCCGCTTCCGCGACGACTTCAGCGATGCCGAGCTCGGGGCCGACTGGGCCTTCCGGCGCTTGCCGATACCGGGGACGTATACGATCAACCCGATCGACGGCTACCTGCGGCTGTCCGCAATGCCGAACGTGATCGGGGAACGGGCGCGAGCGAGCCTTTTGGGCTTTCGCCAGACAGAGAGCGACTTCAGCTACAGCGCGTCGATGCGGTTTGCGCCCGACAGCGACGGCGTCGAAGCGGGCCTCAACCTGTTCCAGAAGGACAACAACTACCTGAGCTTCACGGTCATCCTGAAGGACGGCAAACCCGTCCTGCGCTCCGTGCTGTCAGTCCCCGAACAGGACGCGAAACTGACGCGCTCGGTCGACGTCATCGCATCGCGCGTGCTCGACGACTACGATGGACACATCGTCCTGCGCGTGATTTCCAAGGACGACCAATATTCGCTGCACTACTCGCTGGACGAAGTCTCGCCGGACGGCACATCGACGTTCACGGACTTCGTCGCGACCCGCGCCGATCACCTGCTGAGCCGCGGCTACACGGGCGCGCATCTCGGCCTGTACGCGACGAGCAACGACAACCAAACGGCGGAATTCGCGGATTTCGACTGGATCGACTACGAGGGCTTCGAGCGGTGACGGAGCCCCCGCGTGCCCCAATGGACCGGTGAACGCCACACCGCACGCCCGGTAGCCCGCGATGGCAGGCCGATCACCGATTGAGTCCGCGCCGGAACTTTTCTCGGGCCGGCAAGCCGTTGGGTGCGCGCCCGCCGCCCTCAGGGCGTCACGGTGAATACTTCGAGCATCCCTTTCTTCCCCGCATCCGGCACCTCGGCAACCCAGACGTGGGTCCCGGGCCCGAGTTCGACCGTGAAATAGCCGGTCGCACCGGCCGGCAACTCATTGATTCCGCCCAGGAACGTCACCGGAGCCGGCGTTTCGAGGCCAAGCGGCTGCGCCCAGTTCATCCACGTCGCCAACGTCTCGGCGGAGAAGTCGTCCGGCACCCTGGCCACGTGGATGTCGTGACCGACAAAATTCTCGTGCACGATCTGGTCGACGAAATGAACGGCAACCGTGTTGCTGCCGTTCGTCGGCGTACCGGAAATTTCGAAGCCGCGCTCGCTCGATACATTAATTTCGATATCCGCCCGGGGCGGCTCGGCATCGGTGCGGTCGTCCGTCGCCTCGAACTCGTGCACCATTGCAACGACGGCCGGGTCCGGGTTGTATGAGTGGAAGATACCGTCGGTCTTGACGTAGCACTCGATCATGTAGGTCCCCGGATCGACGAAAACAGTCGCATCGACGCTCTTGCCCGGTGAAAGAAAACCCGGACCGCCCATGAACACGACGTCGCCGAACCAGTCCGGCAACTCGCCGAATTTCGCCATGGCCGCATCGTGATCGCCTGCGTTGAGCAGGTCCATGCCCTGCTGGAAGACGGGCGCCACCTGCGATTGCTGATCGAGCATCGAGACGCCGTCCGGCAAGCGCTGCAGGATGGCGAAGTGCTCCATGCCCGACTCGTTCACAAGCCGAAACGTATTCCACCCGGAGGCGATTGCTTCCGGTGCCTCGAAGGTGAGCCCGCGCGCAATGATTTTTACGATAGCGCCCGCGGCTTTGTCGTCATTGGTCGTCGCCGGGTCTTGTGGGCGCTTTTCGTCAGGTTGGCGCTCGCACGCAGCGAAAAACACGAACAATGCCGCACCCGCAATGATCGTCTTGTTTCTTCTCATGGCATCTGCCCCGAGGTCGGTTGAATTCCTGCCGTCAAGGGGACAGTTTATCCAACTTTCGGAAAATCAAGGCAAGTCGCTTGTGCCCGACGATGGGCCACGACTCGTCGCGCCTCTGCCAATGTTATTGCGAAACCGCAGGCATGGACAGGATAGCCTGTCAACGGCCGGGCTTTCGCGCGCGCCTCGGACGTTCGATCCCGCGCCCACACCCGAGAGCGAGCAACCACGTCGGGCCGCGTCAGAACCAATGGCCTTCAACCAGCATGCTCATTCCGCAATCTCTCGGCGCGCCCTGTCGATTGCCTGATCAGATCCGGCAGCTCCGCCGGCATTGGCACTCGCAACCTCGCGGATGCTGTCCGAGGGCTGCCGGTCAGGTGCGCGTCGACTCGACCTCGCGGACCCAGTCACACGTGATACCGGCCTTCTCATGGTGCTTGTGGATTGCGTCGGCGTTCGGTGCGTCGAGCACGCAGTAGATCTTGTTGTCCTTCTCGCTGAACAGGATGTCGTGGTGCGTGACCCCGAACTCGTCGGGCGGGGCGTTTTGCAGGCTCTTGAGCTGGTCTGCCTTGAAAGGCTCCATGGCATGGGCGTCGATGAACTTCGGCACGGTCGTAACCTCCTCCACCTCGACGGTGGTTGCTCGTCGGGCGCGCCGTCGGCGACGCTCGACACGGGGTTGTGCAGCCCGGTGATCTCGGGTCCTTCGGGGAGTCGATCTTTCGCTCCTCGGAGGAAGCGAGGACCCGTGGCATTGCGTCGCTGGCTTCGGCCAGGTTTGCCTTCGTCTCAGCCACAAAGTAGTACAAAAACCCGGTAATGCAAGCAGGCGTTCGCATCGGCACGATCGAGCCGTGCACCTGCGGCCATATCTGGTCGCCGGCCGCGATCGCGTACACAATTGTTACGTGGATTGCGGCGGGTAAGTTCGACTGCCGCGTCGAAGCAGTGACTGTGCCGCCCGCTTGGGCCCCGCGGTACGCGCCGGATCGAAGTAACGCGCGGGCTACGGCTGCAGCCGCTCGATGTCGAACCCGGCGTCCGGCCGCCGCGTGTACTGAAACCGGTCATGGAGCCGGTTGGCCCTGCCCTGCCAGAATTCGAATTCCTGCGGGACCACCCGGTAGCCGCCCCAGAATGACGGTACCGGCACTTCCCTGTTGGCGAACTTGCGTTTCATCTCCGCGAACTTTGCTTCGAGCAGCGAGCGCGTGCTGACGACGCTGCTTTGCTGCGAAACCCATGCGCCGATCTGGCTGCCGCGCGGGCGGGTCGCGAAATATTTCAAGGTTTCGGCGGCCGATACCTTCCCCGCTTTGCCACGGATGACGACCTGTCGGCCCGGCTTCGGCCACAGGAACAACAGCGCTGCATGCGGGTTCTCGTCGAGCTGTGCTGCTTTCTTGCTGGCGTAATTGGTGAAAAACACGAATCCCGACTTATCGAAATACTTGAGGAGAACCGTGCGATTGAACGGCTGGCCGCGTTCGTCGACGGTGGCAAGCGCCATTGCGTTCGGATCGAGATCCGATGATTCACAGGCCTCACGAAACCAGAGCTCGAATTGAAGAAACGGATCTTCGCTCAGGTCGCCGCGCCTGAGCGGCTGGTCGACAGGCGCGCCGCGCAGCGACGACACGTCCATGCCGGGGTGTTTGGTGTTCGGACCCACACGGCCATTGCAACCTCAATCGGCCCGCAGATCAATGCCCGCGTCGCCAAAGGGCAGCCAGCCGGTCGATGCCGGCGATCGCATGGACCCGGCGGCGTACGCCGGTCAATTCTCGCGGGACACGTGTCGACTGACTGCGCCGGCGGGGTCAGATACCTGCTCCGCCGACCTCGGCGGCCGCCGGAGCCCATTGCAGGTGAGTAAACTGTCCCCGGAACGGAACCCGGAACAGAACGATGTTCAAGCCCGGTAATCCGTGTCTTCGGAGTCCCTGACGGCAATGAACCAGTTCAGCACGGCCACCGTTATCGAGAATGCCACGTAGACCAGTATCACCGTACTTTGGAAGAAAAAGGCCGCGATGCCGCCCTGGTCCCCGGTGTACGACGCGAGGTACAGGGACATACCTCCCCCGAGAAACACGACGAACCCGCCGACGATGCGATACGTCCTGCGGAGCACTGGCCTCAACCGTCGCGAGAACGGGAGGGATACGATGTACACGAGGATGGGGGCGAGCACCATCAATACGCCGGCTAACATGCGAAAACCTTCCTCCCAGTTCGGGGGACAGTTTACTCAACTCGCGCGCACCACGCCCGTCCGGCCAGCTTCTCGCCTGACGCGACTCGTTCGCGGCCGCCCGTTTCGGGGCCCGTCCGTATAGCTGCAGCAGGCTCGAAACTTCTCGGTAACGTTACTCTCCGTTTTGTACCGGCATGCGCCCGGAATCGAAGCGCTCCCAGCCCTGCCCGTCGAACGGGTCGACGCCGAGTTGTTGCATGACGTACGGGAAGTCGACCATCACCCAGTTATCGACGATCTTGCCGTCGACGACTTT
>JBFISV010000185.1:0-5382 GCA_041608415.1 Woeseiaceae bacterium | reverse complement strand
GCAAGGCTGCGTTGCTCGTCACTCGTGTACCCAAAGTACAGGTCGCTCCTCGCGCCTTACCTTGCCCGACGACCATTCGTCGTGTGCGACGCGAATTAATCAGAGCCTCCCTAGAGTACAGGTCGCTCCTCGCGCCTTACCTTGCCCGACTACCATTCGTCGTGTGCGACGCGAATTCATCAGAGCCTCCCTGGCATACGCGCTGCTCCGGCGCCGCTCATCGGAAAGCGTATGAACGGGAAATCTCGTTTCGACGACTCTCGCTCTTGGCCGCGGTTCGCTTTCGCCTGTGCGTCAGCCCAGGGCCGCGAATCCTGCAGGCCGCGCCGAAACACGGTAGATTCGTCCGCATGCTGAGCACCCTCGACACCGGCATCATTTTTGCGTATCTCGCGCTCATGATCGCGATTGGCCTGTATGCCAGCCGCGGCCAGGACAGCGTCCAGGACTTCTTCGTCGCCGGTGGCAAGCTCGGCACGTTCTCCATTGCGTGTTTGTGGCTCGCATCCTGGGTCGGCGGCGCCGCGATCGTGGGCGGCGTGGCCAAGACCTACGAGTTCGGCATATCCGGTGGCTGGTACATCGCGTGCATGGCGATCGGCTGCCTGCTGTTCGGCCTTTTTTTCGCCGCGCGGGTCAAGCGCTGGGGCGACGAGCATCAGCTGCTGACCTATCCGGATTTCATCGAGACGCGGTACGACAGCCGTACGCGCATCGTCGCGACCGTGACGACCATAATGGCGTTCACGGGTTACGCAGCGGGCCAGCTCGCCGCGGCCGGCGCGATCCTCAGCACATTGCTCGGCTGGGACTACTCGACATCGCTTCTGCTCGCGAGCTCGATCATCGTCGTCTACACCGCGACGGGCGGGTTTCTCGCCGTCACGTACACGGACTGGGTGCAGTTCTCGCTGTTGTTCATGGGCGTGGTCATCGTCGGCATCCCGATTGCAATCGCCAGCGGTGGCACGTGGGAGGCGCTGACGACGCAGCTGCCGATCGGTCATCTCGATCCGACGAACTGGAGCGTGCCGATCATGCTCGCGATGGGCGTCTCGATGCCGCTGAGCTTTTTCGTGGCGATGGACAGCTACACGAGGATGTTCGCCGCGAGGAACGAAGCCGTGGCGAAGCGCGGCACGCTGCTGGCCGCGCTGTTCCTTTTGCCACTCGCAGTGGGCGCCGTCTGGCTCGGACTGACGGCCACCCTGCTCTATCCGGGCAGCGGCGGTGACAGCGACATATTGTCGCGTCTGGTCATGGATATATTCCCCGTGGGGCTCAAGGGCCTGATGCTTGTCGGCATCCTCGCCGCGCTGATGTCCACGGCCGACATCTGTATTCTGACCGCCGCCGCGAACGGCAGCCGCGATATCTATCAGCGCTACGTCCGTCCCGACGTCGCACCGAAAAAACTGTTTCGAATCAGCATGGTGCTTGCCGCGATCGTGGGCGTTGCGTCCGCTTTGATGGCCTGGCAGATGCAGGACGTCGTCGGCATTCTGCTGGTAGCGTTCACCATCAATGCGGCGGCGCTGTTCGTGCCGACGATCGCGATGGTATCGCCGCGCAAGGTCGATACGGGCGCTGCGTTCTGGAGTATCACTCTGGCGCTCGCTACCGTGATCGGCTGGTATGCGGCATCGGCGATGCAGCTCGCGCCCGTTTTCGCCATCGATCCGCTGTGGCCCGGGCTGGCGGTCTCGTTCGCCGTGTTCACAGGCGTGAGCGCCGCGGCCGGCGGTGAACGATGACGCGCGTCGTAATCGCCGAGCTGCCCGGGAATGCGGCGCGCGACCTCAGTATCGAGCGAACGATCCTCGGCCCCGACATCGAGCTTGCGCGCCACGTCTGTGACGGCGACGCCGAAAAGCTCGTATCGGCCTGTCGCGATGCCGACGTCGTACTTACCGATTTTGCCGCGCTGACGCGCACGGTGCTGGAACGCTTGCCGTGCTGCAGGCTCATCTCGGTCGCGGCGACGGGGTACAGCGGCGTCGATGTGAACGCCGCAATCGATCGGAACATCAGCGTATGCGCCATCGACGAGTATTGTACCGACGAGGTCGCCGATCACGTGATCCTGCTGATACTCGCACTGTGCCGGCGGCTGCCCGAGTATCACGAGCAGGTGCAGCAACAGCATCGCTGGCAGTTCGATTCGCTCGCGGGGCTCAGTTGCCTGCGCGATATGGCGCTCGGCATCGTGGGTTTCGGCAGGATCGGCCAGGCCGTCGCTCGCCGCGCACGCGGTTTCGGCACGACCATCTGCGCTTTCGATCCGTTTCCGGACGACGAGGCAGCCGCCGCGCTCGGCGTGCGCATGGTCGAATTGCCGACGCTGCTCGGTGAAGCCGACATCGTCAGCCTGAACTGCGCCCTGTCCGAAGACAACCGCCACCTGATCGACGCGAATGCCTTCCGGCAGATGCGCCGCAAGCCCTGGTTGATCAACTGCGCTCGCGGCGGGCTCGTGGACGAGGCCGCTCTCGTCGAGGCGCTCGATACGGGCCGGATCTCGGGGGCCGGGCTCGATGTCCTGTGCGACGAGGCCCCGGACCTCGGCGCATCGGGACTGACGGGACGCAGCAATGTGATCCTGACGCCGCACGTCGCCTTCTATTCGGACGCATCGATACTGCAGAACCGCCGGCTGTCGGCAAGCAACGTCAGGCACTTTCTCGACGGCCGGCACGACCTCGTGCGCCGGTATGTCTATCATGCGCCGGCCTGAGCGATTGCGAAAATGACGGAGACGGTCACATTCGATGGCGCGCCCCCGGCGGGAACGATCAACCTCGGCATCGGCCAGCCTTCGGCCGACCTGCTGCCGGTCGAGCTCGTGCAGCGCGCCAGCGAGTCCTTCTTCGCGAAGGCAGAGCCTCTCGAGCTCAATTACGGCGTGCGTGACGGCGACGAGCGCTTTCTGGCTGTGCTGGCATCCTTCCTGAGCGCGAACTACGGCTCCACGGCAACGGCCGGCGAGCTATTCGTGACCGGCGGCAATTCGCAGGCGCTCGACCTTGCGTCGGTGGCATTCGCCAATCCCGGCGACACCGTTTTCGTCGAGGAGCCGAGCTATTTTCTCGCGTTCCAGATATTCCGCGACCACGGTCTCGACCTCGTGGGCATACCCGTCGACGACGACGGCCTCAGCGTCGCGGCATTGCGGCGTGAACTCGAGTCCCGCAAGCCTGCATTCCTGTATACGATCCCGAGCTATCACAACCCCGGCGGGCAATGCACGACGCAGGAACGCAGACGGCAGATCGTCGACCTGGCGCAAGAGCACGACTTCCTGATCGTCGCGGACGAGGTCTACCAGCTTCTCTATTACTACGACCCGCCGCCGCCCGCGTACGGCACGATGACCGTGAGTGACCGCGTCGTGTCGCTGGGTTCGTTTTCGAAAATACTCGCGCCGGGCATGCGGCTGGGCTGGATACAGGCGTCCGAAAATCTCAAGAGCCGCGTCATGGCAAGCGGCTTCGTCAACAGCGGCGGCAGCATCAACCACATCAGTTCTCACATCGTGCGCCACGCGATGGACAGCGGCGCACTCGATGCGCATATCGGCAAGCTGCGCAGCGCCTACCGGCGGCGGGTCGAGGCCATGGACGAAGCGCTGCACACGCATTTCGGGGGCATTGCCGAATGGACGCGGCCCGGCGGCGGCTATTTTTTCTGGCTCAGGTTCGACGACGCCGTCGATACGGCGCCGCTGCGCGAGCAGGCGCGCGCCCTTCAAACCGGATTCCAGAACGGCGCCGTCTTCTCGACAGAGGGACGGCTCGGCAATTGCCTGCGCCTGAGTTTCGCGCATTATGGCGAGGACGACATCCGCGAAGGCATCGCAAGGCTGCGGCCTCTGTTTTAATCCCTCACGACAAGAACACGGGGTCAGAGTACTTTTTCTAACTGAGAACCAGAGCGCTTGCTTGCTCGAGAAATTTCGAAAAAAGTACTCTGACCCCCTTATTTCTCTCGGACCCCTTTTTTGTCCTTATTCAGGTTGCGGGAATGGCCGTCGCCTGCCAGGCAACGGCCTGCCATCGACCGTCACGTTTGAGGAAGGTACCCGTGTTGAAGTAGGTCTGCGGCGCGGCGCCGTCGGCCTGCGTGCCCACGAGCCTGAACGTCACGATCGCCGTCGCGCCGAATACCTGTACTTTTACGTCGTCGCCCGAGTAGGCCACGTCGGCGTCATTGCTCTCGCCGGCGTCGCGAAGCCCCTCCATGATTTCGGCCTTGCCGAAGCGCGTTCCGTCGGACGACGTGTAGACGAGGTCGTCGGCCCAGAATTCCTCGTGCACTCCGGCATCGGACGCGTGCGCGAGAAAGTGCTGCAAGGACTCTGCCAGCGTTTCGACGTCGTCTTCCGAATCGGGCACGGCATCGAGCATGCCGATCAGATCTCCGCGCGAGTAGGACCAGGCATGCCATTCGTTTAGTTGCACCAGCTCCTCGATCTGCTTGCCGATCGTCCAGCGCGCCTCCCGCTCCGCAGGCACCACCATGTAGCGCCGCAGGGGCTCGTCGGCGGCCAGGGCGTGCACGACGGCTTCGGCAACCTCGTCCGGCGCCTTGTAGATACTGCGGTCCCAGTCGGCATCGATCCAGCGCTTGAATTCCTCGGCGAACGGCGAGTCCGCGGCGACGTAGTCGTCGTACCGGTCGAGCACTCTCCGTTTTCCGGAGTCGCTGATACGCGATGCATAGTTGCCGGGCTCGATGACGCTGACGTGGACACCGAGCGGACTCATCTCCGCCGCGAGGGAGTCCGTGTACGCTTCTATGGCGTGCTTGCTCATGCTGTATTGGCCGGAAAAGCGGCCCGACAGTATTCCCGCGATCGAACCGATGTTCGCGATTCGGCCCCGCGACGCGATGATCAGCGGCGCAAACGCCTGGGTCACGCGATACACGCCGTTCACGTTCACGTCCATGAGCCACTTGAACTCCTCGACGTCGACGTCGGCGAGCGGCCCGCCGATGAACACGCCCGCATTGTTCACGAGCCCGTGCAATCCACGCCCGTCTGCCTCAATCGCGTCGACGGCGGCATCGACCTGCTCCTGTATCGTCACATCGAGCCTGACGGACCTGACGTTGTCGAGCTTGTTCAGCGCATCGAGGTCCGCCTGCTTGCGCGCCCCCGCATAGACGAAATAGCCGCGTTGGGCGAGCACCTCGGTAATCTTGCGGCCGATGCCCGAGCTGGCGCCGGTCACGAGAACGGCCTGCTGTTCGACTTCACCCGCCGGCAGAGTCGCAGCGGTTGACGATAATGAAAAAAGTGCGGCAACGAGGCCGCACAGACGCGCAAATGGATGCATGGACTTTCCTCGACCTGGCCGTGTGATTGAAAAATGATGCGAGGAT
>JBFISV010000184.1:0-5391 GCA_041608415.1 Woeseiaceae bacterium | reverse complement strand
TCGAAATGCAGCCCGGCGACGGTCTTGTCGTGCCCAAAGGCACCTGGCACCGGGTCGACATACTCGAGCCGTGTCAGATCGCCTACCTGACACCCGGGCCGAACAACGAATTCCGGCCGCTCGGCGGCCAGTGCTGACGCCGGCATGCGTGGTGCCTGCACGTGCACTTGAACCTGGAAACGCCGGCACCATACGCTGAGCGGCGACCGGGTTGAGATGGTCGGTATCGTTTGAGCACTGTCCGCTACGCCGCATACGGCTCCAATCTGCATCCGCTGAGATTGGCGGCCCGGATCGGCTCGGCAAAGCTGCTGGGCAAGTCCCGCGTTGCGGGATGGTCACTCAGATTTCACAAACGCAGCGACTATGACGGGTCGGGCAAATGCAACATCATCGAATCGGACGACGGCATCTTCGTCGCCGCATACGAGATTGCGGCAAACGACGTGGGCGTACTCGACCGGATCGAAGGTCTCGGAATCGGCTACGGCCGGACATCGATTCGGGTGCCCGGATTCGGCGAATGCTTTACGTACGTCGCCCTCCGCTCACACCTGTGCGATACGCTGCAGCCCTATGACTGGTACAAGGCCATGGTCGTCCTCGGATGCCGCACGCTGGGCATGCCGCCGGATTACATAGCGAGAGTAGGCGCCGTCGACGCCGTTGCCGATCCCGACGAAGCGCGCAGTACGCAGCAATGGAAGGTCGTCGAGCGGCTGCGCGCGCATCGCTGACGGTTGCTGCGGCGGCTTTGCCGGAGCCCGCGGTCGGTCGGCGGCATTTCCCGCCACGAATATCGGGCGGTAGCACGACCAGCGATGGGACGAATCGACTCGAACTTCCCCGAACAACGACAACCGGATTGGTGAACACGCATGAAAACTTACGATCACCCGAGATTGCCTGAACGGCAGGCTCGACGCTCATGAGCCACCACGAAAAACACCGGTCGCACCGCATCGGTTGGTTGCGCGCCTCGGTGCTCGGCGCGAATGACGGCATCGTCTCCACGGCCAGCCTCATAATCGGTGTCGCGGCCGGCGGCATCGCGCACGGCGATATTCTGCTGGCGGGCATAGCCGGCCTCGTCGCCGGCGCGATGTCGATGGCGGCGGGCGAATACGTTTCGGTCAGCTCGCAGTCGGACACGGAAAAAGCCGACCTCGAACTCGAAAAGCGCTCGCTCGAACACGACTACGAGTTCGAGCACCGTGAACTCGCCACCATTTACGAAGATCGCGGCGTCGAGCCCGGTCTCGCGGGGCAGGTCGCCGCGCAGCTCATGGCGCACGATTCGCTGGGCGCGCACGCACGCGACGAACTCGGCATTTTCGAGATCGTCCGCGCGCGCCCGGTGCAGGCGGCATTCTCCTCGGCAGGCGCGTTCGTCGTCGGCGCGGCCCTGCCGTTGCTGACCGCGTCGCTCGTGCCGCGCGAGAACCTGATCCCGGTCGTTGCCGGTCTGTCCCTCGTATTTCTCGCTTTCCTGGGCAGCCTGGCCGCGCGCGCGGGCGGCGCGCCTGTCCTCGTCGGCGCGGCCCGCGTGACGTTCTGGGGTGCTTTGGCCATGAGCCTCACGGCGGGCGTGGGGCGTCTGTTCGGGATCGCGGCCTGATCGTGGCCGCGCTGACGGTGCCGTGGCGGTATAGAATGCCGGAGGTCGTTCGGCCCAAGGGAGCGTGCGATGGGGCATAGAGAGTACAGCATCGTCTCGGGATCGTTGTTCGCACTGGTCGCCGCGGTGCACCTGCTCAGAATCGTTTACGGCGTCCCGGTCGACGTGGGCGGTTACGCCGTGCCGATGGCGGTGTCCTGGTTCGGATTCATCGTACCGGCGGCACTTTCCGCCTGGGCGCTTCGCCTGGTGAGACCCGGCGCGGCCTGACCGATCAAAGCAACACGCAGGTACAACTCATGATCATCAATCAGGTCACCCTGCCGTGCAGGAACTACGACGAGTCGGTGCAGTTCTATCGGACACTGGGATTGCGGCTCATCGTCGACAGCCCGCCCCGATACGCGCGCTTCGAGACCGACTCGGGCTCGACGTTGTCCGTCCACGCGGTCGAGCGCTCTGACGGTGCCGCCGATATTGCCAGTACGTCCGATACCGTCATTTACTTCGAAGTCGACAATGTCGACCTGACGGTGCGCAAGCTGGAACACCGCGGCCTCGAATTCGACGACGCGCCCGTCGACCAGGCTTGGCTCTGGCGCGAAGCCTATATCCGCGACCCCGCCGGCAATTGGCTGTGTATCTACCACGCCGGCGACAACCGGCGGTTCCCGCCGTGGCGTGTCGCGAGCGACGAGCTCTGACGCTCCTCATTGCCGGCCGTTTCGTCGTGTACCCTGCAAATTGCCATATATGTGCTTTATTTTCCAGCCCGTGGCCGACATCAGAAGCGCGCGATTTCCTCGCTTTTTCTGCCGCGATTCTTTATAGTCCGGCGAGCTTGAACGTTCGGCTAATATTTATGCGTACCATTTCGATGTCTTTTAGTACCTCGTCCTGAACTACATAAGTAAAAGCAACACTTTCAGCTTCACCGCCATTTTTGGCAATTATCAATTCAACGACGAGGAAAATTCCAATGTCTACGATTACCGGCACCGTCAAATGGTTCAACGAATCCAAGGGATTCGGCTTCATCGCACAGGAATCCGGCCCCGATGTATTCGCGCACTTCAGCGCGATCCAGGGCGACGGATTCAAGACGCTGACTGAAGGCCAGAAAGTCGAGTTCACCGTAACTCAGGGCCAGAAGGGACCGCAGGCGAGCAATATCGTGCCGCTGTAACATCGCGCTTCGCGAATTTTTTCGCAACAGCAAGATAAAGAGGGCAAGGCCTGCGGGCCTTGCCCTTTTTTGTTGCGCGGACAGTTTGCCTCATGGCTGAATCCGCACGGGCACCCGGTATCGCGAGCCTTGCATGAATCGGCGTCCGGCAAGATACTCTGTCGCATATGGCAGGCAACTTTCACCTGGCGCAAGTCAACATCGCGACGGCGCGTGCGGCGCTCGACGATCCGTCCATGGCCGGCTTCAGTTCCCGGCTCGAACCGCTCAATGCGCTGGCCGATGCGGCGCCCGGCTTCGTGTGGCGCCTCCAGTCCGAGGCGGCCGATGCGCTTGCGGCGCGCCTGTTCGACAACCCGAGACTCCTGTTCAACCTCACGCTCTGGGAATCGATCGAGGCTCTCGCGGCGTACGTTTATGCATCGGATCACGTCGAGGCCGTGAAGAATCGCCGCGACTGGTTCGAACGGCCCGACAGGGCTCCGCTCGCATTGTGGTGGATCGAGGCCGGATCGCTCCCGAGCGTCGAAGACGCGAAAGAGCGCCTCGAAAAACTCTGGAGCGACGGGCCCACGGCCGAAGCCTTCAACTTTCGGCATCGATTCCCCGCGCCGACCGGGGACGACGTCCTCGCAACGGCTAAGGAGCAGACGACTTGATTAAGCTACCGATCACGGGCCGCTGCTTTTGCGACAGCATCCAGTTCGAATTGTCCGCGGCACCCACGTTCGCCTGTCACTGCCATTGCCGAAGCTGCCAGCGCGCCAGCGGCGCAGCGTTCGTCACCTGGGTGACCTTCCCTGCCGACAGCTACCGGGCGACGGCGGGCAGCCTGGCCCTGCATCGATCGTCGCCGGGCGTCGTGCGCGGCCATTGCGCCTATTGCGGTACGTCGATCAGCTACACGCACGACGGCCGCGCGGGAGACATCGATATCACGGCGGCTACCATCGACGATGCGACCGTGGTCGTTCCGCAGGCGCACATCTGGCTGGAAGACAAGCTGCCGTGGCTCGAAGTCAACGACGACCTGGCCAAGTATCGCCAGCGCGTGACCTGAACGTCGGGACAGACTCCCGCCGCGCGTGACGCGCCGACGGGGAAAGAACCTCTGCCGCAGTTTTCGGACGGCCTGTTTGGATGCGCCGGACTGGCGCCGCCCTCGTGGGCTGTCCAGGCTACCGCTTCATGGCCTCGAAGAACTGCGCGTTCGTCTTCGTATCCTGGAGCTTGCTCAACAGGAACTCGATCGCGGCCAGTTCGTCCATCGGATGCAGCACCTTGCGCAGCACCCACATCTTCTGCAGCTCGTCGGGCTCGGTCAGCAACTCTTCCTTGCGCGTTCCGGACCGATTGATGTTGATCGACGGGAAAACCCGTTTTTCGGCGATTCGCCGATCCAGGTGAATCTCCATGTTGCCCGTGCCCTTGAACTCCTCGTAGATGACTTCGTCCATCTTCGAGCCGGTGTCGACGAGTGCCGTCGCGAGAATCGTCAGGCTGCCGCCCTCTTCGATATTGCGCGCCGCGCCGAAAAACCGCTTCGGCCGGTGCAGCGCGTTCGCGTCGACGCCGCCGGTCAACACCTTGCCGGATGACGGCACCACGGTGTTGTAGGCGCGCGCAAGCCGGGTAATCGAATCGAGCAGAATAACGACGTCGCGCTTGTGCTCGACCAGCCGCTTGGCTTTCTCGATGACCATGTCGGCGACCTGTACGTGACGGCTCGCAGGTTCGTCGAACGTGGACGATACGACCTCGCCGCGCACGGTTCGCGTCATCTCGGTCACTTCCTCGGGCCGCTCGTCGATGAGCAGCACCATGAGGTCGACTTCGGGATTATTCGCAGAGATCGATGAAGCGATGTTCTGCAGCAGCATGGTCTTGCCGGCCTTGGGTGGCGAGACGATGAGTCCTCTCTGCCCCTTGCCGATCGGCGCGACCATGTCGATGATCCGCGCCGTCAGGTCCTCGGTACTGCCATTGCCCTGTTCGAGGACCAGGCGGTCCTTCGGGAACAGCGGCGTCAGGTTTTCGAACAGCACCTTCGATCGCGCGTTCTCGGGCGCGTCGTGGTTGATCTGACCGACCTTCAATAACGCGAAATACCGTTCGCCGTCTTTCGGCGGCCGGATCAGGCCGGATACCGTATCGCCGGTGCGCAGGGCGAAGCGCCGGATCTGGCTCGGGCTGACGTAGATGTCGTCAGGCCCCGCGAGATACGAACTGTCCGACGAACGCAGGAAGCCGAATCCGTCCTGCAGAATCTCCAGAACGCCCTCGCCATAGATGTTTTCGCCGAGCTTCGCGTGTGCCTTGAGAATGGCGAAAATGATGTCCTGCTTTCGGGAGCGCGCGAGGTTTTCGAGGCCCAGGGTCTCGCCGAGCTCGACGAGCGACGCCGCCGGCCGGGTCTTGAGCTCGGTCAGGTTCATGACGTCCTTGGTTGCCTCGAGCTGCTCCGGTGGTATTACCTCGAGGCTGCTCTCGTCATCGTCGGGATATTCGTCAGACGGCGGCCGACGCCGGCGCCGGCGATTCGCATTACCCTTGCTCTTATTGCCGGATTTGGCGGGCCGGCTTTTCG
>JBFISV010000183.1:0-5395 GCA_041608415.1 Woeseiaceae bacterium | reverse complement strand
TACCGCGTAGACGGCTTCGAGGTCGGCGTCGAGCCAGATCTCGGACTTCGCCACGTAGCGGTCGTCGATCTTGTCGAGCGCAACGGAACGCAGCTCCGCGGCTTCGGCCAGCGGTGCGGCGAGCAGCATCAGTAACAGGAAAATTCGCACCGCCCCGGTCAATCGAACAGGTCTTTGAGCTTTTGCTTCAGCTCGTCCTCTGGATCCGTCTCTTGCTCCGGCTCCGCGTCGGGTTGTTGCGCGTCGCCGGCGTCCGTCGCGGCGGCGTCCTGTTTATTGTCGGCATCGCCTTTGTCGTCTTTCTTGTCGGAGCCGCCGAGCAGCCGGTCGAGCACGCGATCGCGCACTTCTTCCTTTACTCGTTCGCGCACGAGCGATGCGAAATCGATCCTGAAGCCGGGCTCGGCGAGCGGCCCCGTGACCCGGATCGGGATGACGGCGCGCGTCAGGTCGGCAAGTTCCTCGGGCGTCGCCCCGGTGGCGAGTTCCGGGCGTTCGAGCACGCGCCCGGACAGCGAGTAATCCACCGTCGCCGTCGGGAAGTCGACGCTGCCGCGGCCCGTGAGCTGCATGAACGGCAGCTCGGCCCTGAAGTCGTCGTTCTGCATGACGCCGTCGGTTACGACGCCGGTCGCCGATACCTCGCTGAAGCGCGTTTGCGCGGGCAGCACGGGCTCGGGCGGCGTCTCCTTGCGAAACAGAGCGCGCGCACGCCGCAGCTGGTACCAGACGTCGGTGCCGTGCCAGATGCCGTCCGAGAGGACGAAGGACATGTTGCCTGCGAGCGTTTTCTGGATCTCGCCCATGTCGCTGCCGCGGCCTTCGAGGCGGAACGAGCCGTTCATCCGGCCCGTAATGTCCTTTTGATCGAACATCGCCTCGGCCAGTGCACCGAGACTCAGGTTCTGAACCTTCTCGTCAACGGTCAGCACCGGCACCGTGCCGCTCGCGTCGAGCCGGACGTCGCCCTCGTAGCTGCCGTCGAACAGCCTGGCGCTCAGGGGATTCAGGCGCAGCCGGCCGTTCGAGGAATCGAGACCCACCGTGAGGTTTTCGAAGCGCATGCCGCCGAGGCTGGCCGCGGCGATTTTCAGCGTGCCGCGCGCGTTCGTCGCCCGTATCATCCCGGCCGGAATTTCCACAGGCGCCGCCCCCGACTTCGACCCGGCGCCGCCGCCGGCCTCGGCCGGCGCCATGTAGCGGTCGAGGTCGATGCGATCGCCCGCCAGATCGAACTGGTACCTGCCGGCCGCGTTCCGCGGCACGCTCAGGGTGCCCGTGAAGCGCGTCTCGTCGAGCGTGAGGTCGAGGCCGGTCAGACGAACGGCGCGTTCGGTGACTGCCGCCCTGGCCGCGAGCACGAGTTTGCCCAGCGCGGCCGGATCGGCGGTCTCTGGCGGCACGATATCGAGCGCCTGCATGAAACTTCTGGGCGAGAACGCCGCGACGTCGATGCTCGCGACGGGTTCGATCGAACCGGCGTAGGAAAACGGCTCGACGTTCGCCTCGATATCCACGTCGAACACCCTGATTCGGACCTCGCCGACCTCGGCGCGGCTGGCTCCGGTGTCGAACACGATCGCGGGCGCGTCGAGAGAGACGCGCAGCGGCGCATCGCCGGCCGTCTGCGCCTCGATCGCCAGGTCGTCGAGGGAGATTTTCTGAGCGTCGGTATCGAACGCGGCGACGGTGTCGAACTCGACCGTGCCGCTCGTCTCGGCGGGCTGCAGCCGGAACGCGAAGCCGCCCGACAGCGGCACGGGTTTGCCCGGCCGGACCGAACCCGAGCGCAGATTCATATCGCTCAGGAGATAGCGCTCCCCGGCCTGCGCGTCGTCGTAACGAATGCTGGCGTTGACGAGCGAGACGCTCGCGACGTCGAGCGCGCGCGTACCCGAGCCCGCCTCGCCTTCCGCGCCTTCACCTTCGCGCCCCGCCAGATCGTCCCAGTTGCTGCGGCCGTCGCGTTTGACCGCGAGGTTCAGCACCAGCGCGTCGAGCTCGGCCGTGCCGACCGAAATTTCGCGGCGGAAAATGAGCGGCAGCAGCTTTACCGACAGGCGCGCACGCTCGAAGCTCGCCATGGGCTCGTCGCCGAAGCCGGCCGCGTTGCCGAGGCGCGTGCGGCCGACGTCGACCGCGAGCCAGGGGAACAGGCTGACGTCGAGATCGCCCTCGATCGTCAACTCGCGCCCGGTCGAGTCCCTGACCTGCCCGGCGATCGTGTCGCGGAAGTCGTTCGGATCGAACAGCAGCGAGAACGTCACCGCCGCGATCACGAGCAGCGCGACGAGCGCGCCTGCCGCGACCAGCGCGTATTTGAGTATCCGGCCCATTTTTGGCGTCCAAATTCAGGCCCGACAGGGTATCAAATCCGCCACCAAAAGGGCTCGTATCGGCGCTAGGGTTTGTTACAGATTGTCACACCGCCATTGAGGGTCTCGATCGACACGCGCCCGTCGCCGTCACCCTCGCTGAAACTGAGTTCCCAGCCCGGCCCGTACTCGTCGGACCGCTCGGGTTTCGGACCGAAGCAGTTGCGGATCCGGCCATTGAAGGTCTCGATGTCGAAGCGCGCCGAAACCGGGCCCGCGAAATTCAATTCGACGCTGCCGTTGACCGACTCTATATCGACTTTGCCGCCTTTGCGGAGCCCGGCGTTGACGACGATGTCGCCGTTCACCGTTTCGAGGCTGGCACGATCGAACGTGCCACCCGAGATTTCAATCTCGCCGCTCACGATCTCCACATCGACGTCGCCGGAGACGTCCCTGACCCTCACGTCACCCGACACGGACGACAGGTCCCATTCGCCGTCCTTGCCGGTGCCCGCGATATCGACGTCGCCGCTGACCGTGCCCGCCTGGATGTCGGCGGCAAACGCCCTGGTCGCGATGTCGCCGCTCACCGACTGCAGCTCCTGCTCGCCGCTGACGCCCGTGATGTCGATGTCCGCGCTGACCGTCGCGATATCGAGCGAACTGGCCTCCGGCACGCGAATCACGAGCTCGCTGGCCACGTCCTTCCTGCCCCAGCGACGTTCCGGCGCCTTCACCTTGATCGTCGTCGTGCGCCCGTTGCGCTCGAACACGAAGCCTTCGACGTCGTCGCCCAGCGTTCCCATGACCTGCACCTGGCTCCTGTTCCAACCCGATACTTCCACGTGTCCCGCGAGATTCGAGACCTCGATCCTGCCGTTTGCATCGGCATCCAGGGTCCGGTCGATATCCTCGGCCCTCGCCGTGAACGCCAGCGAAACCCCGAGTATTGCGAAAAATAATTTGTTCATTACTGCACCTGTTAAATGTCGTTTCTCGACATGACGTCGTGCGTCAGGCCGCCGATCTTGTGCATCACCGCGAGTTCCTCGCGATAGGCACGGACCAACAGCCCCTGCAACAGCGCGTTGTCGGGTTCGGATTCGAGCGCCGTGTTGATCTCGGCGATCGCATCGCGAATCACCTGCAGGTTCGCCTCCACGCCTGCGCGCGACTCCGGCGACAGGTGCGCGAGCATGGCGTTGAGCTGCGACTCGACCGCAACGTGCGCGAGACCGTAGTCCGGGCCCAGTGGATACTCTCCGCCGAAGGATGCCAGTCGTGCGGGAAGCTCGACGCCCGTCACTACCGGCGAGACCGTCGCTTCGGTTTTGGTCAGCTTGTACGTGATTGCCGACGACGCGCCGACGAGCAGCAGGACCGCTGCCGCCTGCGCGAGATAACGCCGCGGCGCGCCGCGCTCGGGCCCCGCATCCGGTACCGTAGCAACGTCGGCATCGATCGAGGCCTCTATCTCCGGCCACAGGTCGCGCTCGGGCGCAATTGCCGTTTCGAGCTCACGGGCTTTCGCCATCAGTACGTCGTCGGCCTGCCTGTCATCAAAATCAGTCGTCATGTCGTTGTTCCTTCCTCACCGAGCTGCTGCGCCAACAGCCGTCGCGCCCGGTGCAGCTGCGCCTTGCTGGTGCCGACCGCGATTCCCAGCATGCCGCTCGTTTCTTCGTGGCTGTAGCCGTAAACCGCGCCGAGCACGAACACGTGCCGGGCGCCTTCGGGCAGACGGTTCACGGCATCGGACAGGTCGCGCAAATTGCCGTCGCTCTCGACCGATGCGGGCGACGGCATGATTTCCTCCGCCGCCTGGATGCGGTCGCGCTCGCGTTTCGATTTGCGCATGCGGCCGAGCACCGTATTCACCGCGATGCGGTGCAGCCAGGTTCCGAACGCGCTGTCGCCGCGAAACGCCGCGAGCTTGTTCCAGGCCTGGATGAATGCCTCCTGGGTACAATCCTCGGCCTCGCTGACGCTGCCGGTCATGCGCACACAAAGCCCGTAGACCCGGTCTACATGCAGTCGATACAGGGCCTCGAAAGCCCGCTGGTCCGACTGCCTGGCGCGTCGTATCCAGTCCGCTTCCTCGCGGGCATCCGGTTTTGTGGCAGCGACCATGGCGGAACTATAGTCGCTGCTTCCTGCCGTCAAAAGCGCGGCCATCGAGCCTGTCTCCCGAATTACTGTCTGTTTGATGCCTCCGCGGACGTCGTGGTTTGAAGATTGCCGCGGCATTCGCCGCCCATGCCGCCGCGAACGCGGCAGAAAAGCGGGCTCCGCCCGGATGTTGCACCGCCTGGCGCGCAAGATAGGCCGAGGATTTAGCGACACCGCAGCCTGCTGGTGCAATCTCCGGGCTCACCCCCTGAAAGGCGCGGTGATTCTGTTATTATCGCGCTGGCCCGTGTCTTCAGGCGGCCACCTCCGGGGCAGTAGAAAAACGACAACAACTCTATGACGGGCCATTCGATTCTTTTTCTCGGACGCGGTGAATTCGCGTCCGCGTACCTCGCAGAACTGGAAACCCTGCCTGCCTGTGCCATGCTGACGCGGTCGTCCGAACTCGAGATACCGCAGGGCGCGGCACTGCTGACCGATATCGTTCTGCTCGAGGCCGGGCCGCTGATCGCGCAGTCGGGTTATTCCATCGCCGAGCTCATTCACTCGTTCGAGGGTTACCCGGTTATCGCCCTTACGCAGAAGAGCCACGAGCATCGCGGCATTGCCGCCGTGCGCGCGGGTGCGGAAGCATACATTTGCGTCGACGACATCACGGTCGAGGCGCAGGCCGCAATATTCGATCACGCCGTAAAGCGCAACCAGCTTCGCAAGCGCCTGTCCGACACCGACGTCACGGTATTGTCGATACTCAACAGCATCAACGACGGCGTCATCGTCGTCGACCGGCAAGGACACATCCTCGACATCAACCCGGCGGCGCGCAGCATTCTCGGGCTGGCCCCGCGGGCACAGCCCGACGCGGCCTGGGAGCAGGGTTTTTGCTACCTCGACGAGAACGAAGTCCCTTACAGGAACGCCGCCGATCTGCCGCTCGCACGTGCGCG
>JBFISV010000182.1:0-5421 GCA_041608415.1 Woeseiaceae bacterium | reverse complement strand
GTCAGCGGGCGCGAGTCTCGCTCGCGCTCCAGGCCGAGGAAGGTGCGATCGGCCTCTGGGGATCGCCGGTGATTCGCTCCGCAGTCGGCGAGGGAACGGCGACGTCTGATGCGGCCGCGAGCCGGCCGCAGGACTGCGCGCGTCTCGCCCGAGCGCCCTAAGCAACGGAGCGCCCGGCCTCGCGACCGGCCCAGGCGTTCTCGCGATGCCCGGCCGACCACCAGATGCGGCACGCGCCCTCGTCCGAGACCATGCAGGGCCCGATCGGTTTACGCGGCGTGCAGGCCACGCCGTAAAGCCGGCACTCGTTCGGGTAGATCTTGCCGAGTACGACCCTTGCACAGTCGCAGCCGGGCGGCATTTCCCCGACCCGCTTGCGCGAATCGTCCGCCCAGGACGGGAAATGCTCGCGCGCATCGTGCGCCGCGTATTCGGGCCGCAGCTCGAATCCCGAGTCCGGGATGATGCCGACGCCGCGCCAGTTGGCGTCCGTGACCCGCATCACGGCGGCGAGCTGACGGCGCGCCTCGGGGTTGCCGCCGGGCCGCACGACTTCGGGGTAGCAATTGTCGAGAAACGGGCGGCCAGACTCGCGCTGGCGGAGCACCGAGTACATCGCGGCAAGCAGCGTATCGGGACGGAAACCGGCCACGGCCGCCGGGATGCCGTGCTTCTCGACGACGAAGGCCCATTCCTCGGGTCCCATGACGGTCGAGACGTGCCCGGGCGCGATGAGACCGTCGAAGCCGGGCGCCTCCGAGTCGAGCAACATTGCAACCGCCGGCCACGTCAGGCGTCCCGAGAGCAGCACGAGCAGGTTGGGCGGCGCGCCCTCGGCGAGCATGGCGGCCACGGGCGCCGTCGTGGTCTCGAAACCCGCGGCGAAAAACACGATTTTTCGCGACGGGTTCTGGTTCGCGATGCGTACCGCGTCCGACGGCGAGGCGATCGGCCGAACGTCCGCCCCGGCCGCGCGCGCCTGCTCGAGGGACCGGGCCTCGCGTTTCGGCCGATTGACCGGGACGCGCAGCATGTCGCCGAACGCGACGAGTATGACGTCTTCGTTCTGCGCGAGCTGAATGGCTTCGAAGACGTCTTCCTCGGGGCAGATGCAAACCGGGCAGCCGGGCCCGGGCACGAGTTCGATGCCCTCCGGGATCGCCGTGCGCAGTCCTGCGACCGATATGGATCGTTCATGCCCGCCGCACACGTTCATGATGCGCACGGGCTTTTCGATCTCGAGCGCGCGGAGCCTTGCGAGCCAGTAGTCGGCGCTCTGCATCAGGCATGCCGTCCGTGCATGTGTGCGGTCCGCGCGCGTGGCAATGCGTTCGCGCGGCGATTCGCGAGGGCATTCATCTCTGCGCCGATCCATGCGATCCATGCGTCCGTTCCGGCACCGGTCTTCGCCGACACTTCCATGAGCGGCGCGTCGCTCGCGAGTCGCCTGAGGCAGGCCCTCGCGGCCGTCACGTCGAAATCGTCGAGAACGCCGAGCAGGTCGCTCTTCGTAATCAGTACCAGGTCGGCCGCGTGAAACATGACCGGGTACTTCGACGGCTTGTCGTGACCTTCCGGTGTGGACAGAAGGATCACGTTGCGGTGCTGTCCGAGATCGAAACTCGCGGGACAGACGAGGTTACCGACATTTTCGATGAACACGATGTCGACGTCGGCGAGATCGAGTTCGTGCAGGCCCGCGTGCACCATGTGCGCGTCGAGATGGCACGCAGTGCCCGTGCTGATCTGGATTGCCGGCACGCCTTTGGCCCGGATGCGATTCGCATCGTTCTCGGTTTCCAGGTCGCCCTCGATAACCGCGATCTTCGCATCGCGGCCGAGGGCGTCAATCGTCGCCTCGAGCAGCGAGGTCTTGCCGGCGCCCGGCGAGGACATGAGGTTGACCGCGAGCACGCCGTGACGGTCGAAGTGCTCGCGATTGTGCGCGGCCGCCCGGTCGTTGGCATCGAGCAGACCCGTCAGCACTTCGATCGACTCGTTGCCCGCCGCCGTCGTCGCGAGCGGCCCGCCCGCGGCGACGAGGTGCTCGTTGCCGGGAGTCACATTACAACCGCAGGTCTCACACATCGGCTTGCTCCAGCGGGCAGGGTCAGGAATCGTGGGCGAGGATGTCGTCGAAAAGCTCCCAGGATGCCGACGCCTCCTCCTCGGAGATCTTTTGTATGGCGTAGCCGACGTGGATCAGCACATGATCGCCGGGCGAGAGCGGCTCACCCTGCAACATGAACAGACTCACGTCGCGCTCGATGCCGCGGGCCTCGCAGGTACACTGGAAGCCGTCGATCGACTTGATTCTCATCGGAACGGCGAGGCACATGTTCGACTCTCCATCATGCCGCGCTCGGCGCCGGTCGCGCGTGGCTTCGCGGACAGCTTGATGGTAGCCGCTCGCGGCGCCGGCGGACTGTACGTAATAACGCCTATTTCAGTAGCAAAAATGCGGGCTTATCGTAAAAACCGTCGCGCGTGTCGTGGTCGCGCCTGCGCTCGGCCGGCGCGGCATCTGCCGCGAGCGCGCGGACGATTTGCGACCTTGGGCCGATGCGATCATTACACGGACCGCCAAATTCGGTATAACCCGGCTTCACGATGAATTCGCGTTGCCCGGCAGTGCCGGGTGTTTCGCAAAGGACCGAGGTATGTCTCGAGAATATGAGCCCGTCACCGGGCCAAGCGCCAATCAATTCGCCGGAACGTCTGTCCACCGTTCCGTCAAGCGGCTGTTCCACGCCACGCGCCCGAAATTCTTTCCCGCGTCGCTGCTGCCGGTCCTCGCGGGCAGCGCCTGGGGCTTCATGGTGTCAGGCCGCTTCGACGTGGTCGTCTTCCTGCTCGCGACCCTCGCGACGCTCTGCGTCCACGCGGGCGCGAACGTCCTCAATGACGTGGGTGACGATGCCCAGGGCACCGATCGGCAAAACAAGGACCGGATCTACCCGTACACGGGCGGATCGCAATTCATCCAGGCCGGCATCCTGTCCACGAACAGCATGGCCCGGCTCGGCATCAGCCTGCTCGCCGTCGCCTCGGTCGCCGGCCTCGTGCTGCTGTCGCTCAAGGGCAGTATGATCCTGTGGTTCGGGCTGGCGGGCGTCGCGCTCGCGACGTTGTATTCGCTCGGGCCGGTACGGCTGAGTTCGCTCGGGCTCGGCGAGACCGCGGTCGGGGTCGCGTTCGGCGTGCTGCCCGTTTGCGGCGCCGCGTGGCTGCAAAGCGGCATCATCGACGCAGACGTCGTGCTGTTCTCGCTGCCCATCAGCGCATGGGTCGCCGCGATACTGCTGATCAACGAAGTGCCGGACATCAAGGCCGACGCGGCAACCGGGAAACGCACCCTGCCCGTGCGTCTCGGAAACCCGGGCACCGCAACGCTGTATGCGTTGCTGCACCTCACGGCGGCCGGTGTCGTCGTCTTTCTGACGTACTTCGGCCCGCTGCCGATCGGCGCGCCGTTGGTCCCCGTCGCTTTGCTCGTGCTCGCGTTCAAAGCGGCGAGTTCGATCAAAAAGGGCATCGACGACAGGCAGGGGATGACCCGCGCCATCGAGGCGACCCTGGGCATACACACGATCGGCTCGCTGTGGCTCGCGGCGACGGCTCTGTACGTCGCATTTTCGGGGTCGTGACGACGGCGCCACGGCGTCGACAGCAGCGGAACTGAATGCGCATAAAGATCAGAAAAGGCCTGACCGTTCCGCTGCAGGGCCAGCCGCAACCCGTGATCGACGATGCGGCCGAGGTGACGTCGGTGGCCGTGCTGGGCACGGACGTCGTCGGCCTGCGCCCCGGCATGAAAATCCGCGAAGGCGATCGCGTCCGCCTCGGGCAAACCCTGTTCACGGACAAGCGCAACCCGCAGGTGCGGTTCACGTCGCCGGGAAGCGGCGTCGTCGCGGCGATCAATCGCGGCGCGCGGCGCGCATTGCAGTCGGTCGTCATCTCGCTCGACGGCGACGACGCCGAAACTTTCGAATCCTTCGCGCCGTCCCGGCTGCCCGGGCTCGGCGCCGCCACCGTGCGCGAACTGCTGATCACCTCGGGACTCTGGACGGCGCTGCGCACACGACCGTTCAGTCACATCCCCGATCCGGATACGATGCCTGCGGCACTCTTCGTCACGGCGATCGATACCCATCCGCTCGCCGCGGATCCGGCCGTGATCATCGCCGCCGCGCCCGACGCGTTCACGAACGGCCTGCAGGTCCTCGCCGCGCTGACCGAGGGACCCGTGTACGTCAACACCGCGCCGGACTCGGGCATAGCGTGCCCTCCGGGCAGCCGGTTCCGCCACACCGAGTTTGCGGGCCCCCACCCGGCCGGCCTCGTCGGCACGCACATTCACTTTCTCGACCCGGTCAGCGAACGCAAGACGGTATGGCACATCGGCTACCAGCACGTCATCGCGATCGGCCGGCTGTTTACGACCGGTCGTCTCGCAACCGAAAAAATCGTGGCGCTCGGCGGTCCGATGGCCTTGAAACCCAGGCTGCTCCGCACGCGCATAGGCGCGAGCACGACCCAGCTGCTGCACGGTGAAACCGCGCGCGGACGACTGCGCATCGTCAGCGGTTCGGTGCTCGGCGGGCACCGCGCGGCCGGACCGCTCGCGTACGTCGGCCGCTACCACAACCAGGTCAGCGTGCTCCGCGAAGGCAGCCCGCGCGAATTCCTGTCGTGGATGCGGCCCGGCTTCGGCAAGTATTCCGCGGTTCGCTCCTACGCATCGCACCTCGCCCGACGGGACGACTTTTCGCTGACGACGTCACAGAACGGGAGTCCGCGCGCCATGGTGTCGATCGGGACCTTCGAGAGAGTCATGCCGCTCGATATCCTGCCCACGCCCTTGCTCAAGGCACTGCTCGTCGAAGACACCGACCGGGCGCGCGAACTCGGATGCCTCGAACTCGACGAGGAGGACCTCGCGCTGTGCTCGTTCGTCTGCAATGGCAAGTACGAATACGGGCCTTTTTTGCGCATGAACCTCGACGAAATAGAGGCGAACGGCTGATGAAAGCGCTACGCGGAATGCTAGACCGCGCCGAACCGCTGTTCACGCGCGGCGGGCGGCTCGAAAAATTCCACGCCATCTACGAGATGGTCGATACCCTGTTTTATTCGCCGGCTGACGTCACGCGAGGGTCGCCGCACGTCCGGGATGCGCTCGACCTCAAGCGCGTCATGATCATGGTTGTGTTCGCGGCGACGCCTTGCGTCCTCGTCGGCATGTGGAACACGGGCTTCCAGGCCAACACGGCACTCGCGGCACTAGGGATCGAATCCATCGACGGCTGGCGCGGCGTGTTCATTGCGCTCGCTGGCGCCGGCTACGATCCCGCAAGCGTATACGACAATTTCGTGCACGGGCTGGCCTATTTCTTGCCGATCTACGCCGTCACGATG
>JBFISV010000181.1:0-5467 GCA_041608415.1 Woeseiaceae bacterium | reverse complement strand
CTGTTGCCGCAGGCGATCTACTATGCCGACGCGAGCGTCAGACACTTTCGTGCAACTGGCGAGCGGCCGGGCTTCATCATACCGACCGGCAACCTCGGCAATGCCCTCGCGGCGATCATGGCGCGCGAGATGGGCCTGCCGATCGGCGCGATCGTCTTGGCGACCAATGCGAACCGGACGATTCCCGATTATTTCGACACGCTCGAGTGGGCGCCGCGCGCGAGCGTGCAGACGTTGGCGTCGGCGATGGACGTCGGCAATCCGAGCAATATGGAACGCCTGCGCGGGCTGCTCGGCGATGCCGAAGCGCTGCGGCGGTGCCTCGCCGTCAGCTCGGTCGGCGATGCCGCCATCGAGGAGGAGATCCGATGCGCGTTCGCCGACTTCGGGTTCGCGATTTGCCCGCACACGGCGACCGCGACCCATACCTGGCGACACATGGACGCGGCGACTCGGGATAGCTGTCACTGGATTCTCGTGGCGACCGCTCATCCCGCGAAATTCGAGACGATCGTCGAGCCGCTGATCGGCCGCAGCGTGCCGTTGCCTCGAGACCTCGAAAAAATCCTGTCGCGGCCCAGCCGCTGTGTCGATATCGAGCCGGCGCTCGTCGCACTGCAGCGCGCGATGACCCGGGCTTTCGATCGCTGAAGGACGTTGCCGCACTTGACCCGGGGCGCTGCCGCGGACCTTAATAGGCGCGTTCAACGAATCCTCGAACCTGCGGTCGAGCGGAGCGGATGCCTGAAATTCTGAAAACGCCCTACGTTCCGTGGTTGCTCGGCGCGCTGCTGCTGCTCCTCGGATGGCTCCTGTACCGCTGGGTCCGCGGCCGCCGCGGTCGCCTGCGCCAGGTCATCCGGGAAATCGCTTTCGACGAGATCGTCAACCTCGTCATCCCGAACGGCGACGACGGTGAGATTCTCATCGATCGGCTGTTGCTGACGTCTCACGGCCTGCTGATACTCGAAATCAAGGACGTGGACGGCGTCGTCTTCGGTAGCGACAAGATGCAGGACTGGACCGTGATAGGCACGGATCGGCGCTACACGTTTTCCAATCCGCAGCATGGCCTGTACGACCGGATCGCAGCCGTGCGCGAGATCGTGCGGCAGGTACCCGTCGCCGGGCGCATACTGTTCCTCGACGGCGCCGAGTTCACCAAGGGCATGCCGGGTCTCGTCGCGACGCTCGATCAACTCGCCGCGGAATTTGGCGAGGCGAACAAGAAAGCCGCACAGGTGAAGGTCGAAGCGTTCAGGCCGCACTGGGAGCTGATCCGCAGCAAGGCCGGCAACCCGGGCGCGAAATGACGGCCGGTTGATGGCGGTCAGGATTCGAAACGCGGTTCCCGGAGACGTGCGGCGGCTCGCGGCCGTCGGGCGGCAGGCTTTCCTGGATGCGTACGGCGGGACAGCGACACGCGTCGATCTCGAGCGTCACGTCGTGCAGTGTTTCAGCGAGACGGCCATACGACTGGAAATGCACCGGCCCACGGTACGCTACGCGCTCGCGGGCGAGGGTCGCACCTGCGCGGGAATGATGAAGGTGCGCAGCGACGAAGTGCCGCCGCGCCTGCCGTCGGCGAACGCGATCGAGATTCAACAGCTGTACGTCGCGACGGAGTTTCAGCGCAAGGGCGCAGGGGGACGCCTGTTGGACCACGCCATCCGGGCGGCGCGTCGCGGCAGAAAGGACGGTCTCTGGCTCAGCGCCTGGCGGGAGGCCGATTGGGCAATCGGGTTTTACAGGCGCCACGGATTCGAATCGCTGGGTGAAATTCCCTTCCTGCTCGGCGAAACCGAGTACACCGATTACCTGATGTGGTTGCCGCTCACCAGAGAGCCTGCCGCGACGGTCAACGAGCGGTCGGCTCGTCGGGATGCGCCCCGTCGAGGCCGAAGAAACGAACCGCGTTGGCCGTCGTGAGGCTGGCGACCTCGTCGATCGACTGGTTGCGTGCCTCGGCCACGACCCGCAGCACCTCCGTCAGGTACATCGGTTCGTTGCGGCGGCTTTTCGGTTTCGGCCGGATCGAGCGTGGCAGCAGGTACGGTGCGTCGGTTTCGATCATGATCCGGTCGTCGGGAATGTCCGCCACGATCTCCTTGAGGTGCGCGCCGCGGCGCTCGTCGCAGATCCAGCCGGTAATGCCGATATAGAGGCCCATTTCGAGATACTCGCGCAGCGATTCGCCTTCGCCGGTAAAGCAGTGCGCGACGGCGCGCGGCAGCTCGTCGAGCCGCGGCCCGAGGATTGCCACGAAATCGTCGTGGGCGTCACGCTGGTGCAGGAACACCGGCATTCGGGTGTCGGCGGCAATTCGCAGCTGTGCCTCGAACGCGCGGACCTGCGCATCGTGCGGCGAGAAGTTCCTGAAATAGTCGAGGCCGCACTCGCCGACGGCCACGCAGTGCGGGTCTGCAACCAGCTCGCGAATCGACGCGTCGCTGTGCCCGTCGTAGTCGGCGGCATGATGCGGATGTACACCGGCCGTCGAATACAGCATGCCGGGATGGCTGCGGGCGAGATGCAGCGCGGCCAGGTTGCTGGCATCGCTGCTGCCCGTCACGATGAGCCGCCCGACGCCCGCGGACTGCGCGCGCGCCAGCACGTCGTCGCGATCGTCGTCGAAACTGTCGTGCGCGAGGTTGGCACCGATGTCGATCAGTTCGGGCGGCATGGACTCAGACCTGGTTCCAGCGGAACGAGCGTGCGCCGAGGGCCAGGAAAACGGCGCTCATGGCCGACAGCGCCAGCAGATAAGGCATGACGTCGACGATGCCGGCGCCGTCCAGCATGACCGCCCGCGCCGCGTCGAGGATGTGGGTCAGCGGAAAAATCTTGGCGGCAGCCTGCACGACCGGCCCGGCGCCCTCGAGTGAGAACCAGACGCCCGACAGCAGCATCATCGGCCAGTTGACGAGGTTGAGCAGGCCGCCCGCGAGTTCCTCGCTCGTGACCCTTGCCGCGACGAGCAGCCCGAGCGAAACCAGGGACACGGCGCCGACCATGGCGATAATGAACAGCGTGACGTAACTGCCCTCCATGCGCGTATCGAGAAACAGGTGCGTGCCCGTGTAGACGAACACGGTAATCGTCATGATCAGCGTCATCCGTGAGGCGATCTGTGCGGCGATGAATTCCACCGGCCGCAGCGGCGTCGCGCGCAGGCGCTTGAGGAAGCCGTTCTTGCGGTACCGGACGACCACGTAGCCGACACCGAACAGGCAGCTGAACATCATGTTCATGCCGAGAATTCCGGGCAGCACCCAGTCGACGTAGCGTATCTCGTGGCCGCTGATTTCCGCCTTCGCCATGTTGTCGCCAAATTCGCTGTCGGCCTGCCGCAACAGCCGCTCCGCGAAATAGCCCTTGGGCGATTCGGGGTTGACCCAGTAGCGCTTGCCGCCGTCGAACTGCAGCAACAGATCGAACTGGTGGCGCTCGACCTTGCGGAAGGCTTCATGCTCGTCGCTGACGGCAACGAAATTGATGAATCGTGTCTGCAGAAACGGGTGCTGCGTCGCGTCGATCGTCGCGCCGTCCTGCAGCACGGCGACAGTGTACGCGTCACGCCCGTCGCCGCGAAACGCGAACGACAGTCCGAACATGAGCACCACGGGTAACACGATGTTCCAGGCCAGGTTGCCGCGATCGCGAATGAACTCGCGGTTGCGGGCGGCAAATATGGCGTAGATCCTCCCCAGCACCGTTTATGCCCGCAACGTGTGCCCGGTCAGGTCGAGAAACAGATCCTCGAGATTCGCCTGGCGGATTTTTATGTGATTGAGATCGGCGACTTCGGGCGACAGTGCCTTGAGCGATGCGGATATATCGTTGGACACGATCTCCACGACGCCGAGGTTTTCGAGCACCCGATGCTCGATTTCGCCGAGATCGCCACTGATGTCGGCGATCGGCAGTTCGATGATGAGCCCTTGGTACCGCTCCCGGAGCAGCGCGTCGGGGCTGCCTTGCGAGACGATCTTGCCCGCGTCCATGATCGCAATCTCGTCGCAGAGCACCTGCGCCTCGTCCATGTAATGCGTTGTCAGCACGACGGTCGTGCCGTGCGAGCGGATTTTCTTGACGAGGTCCCAGAAGTTGCGCCGCGCCTGCGGATCGAGGCCGGTTGTCGGCTCATCGAGGAACACGAGCCGCGGCCGGTTCACGAGCGCCACCGCGAGCAGCAATCGTTGCCGCTGGCCGCCCGAGAGCTTGCGATTGTCCCGTTCCAGCAGTTCTTCGAGCGAGCATTCCTCGATGATGTCGTCGAGGCTCGCACGTCGATCATACAATTGCCGGAACATGCTGAGCGTCTCGCGAACCGTGAGGAAGTCCTGCAATGCGGTGTTCTGGAACTGTATCCCCGCTTCCTGCCTGAAACGCTCGCCGGCCGGCTCGCCCATGTACCAGACTTCGCCCGCGGTCGCGGGCGTAACGCCCTCGATGATTTCCACCGTTGTGGTCTTGCCCGCACCGTTGGGACCGAGCAGCCCGAAACAGGCGCCCTGCTGTACGGTAAAACTCACATCGTCTACCGCGACGACGCCGGGATAATGCTTGACGAGGTGACGGGCCTCGAGGGCGGTAGCCATGAGTCCATGCTCGGCCGGGATCCAGGGTTCGCTAGGTTATCGAAAGCACGCCGCTCCGACCAGCGCGCGCTGCGGGTTGCAACCAAAACGCGCCGAGCGGTATCCAAGACGTAGTGCAGCAAACCAGGGGTGCGCGAAGATGAAGCAGTGTTTGAAAACCGCCGCGGCGCTGGCCGTATTGATGCTCGCCATTCCGGCCGAGGGCAGCGTGAACAAGAGCGTCACGATCGAGGACGGCACCACGTCGTCCGGCGCATCGTCCGTCAACGGCAGTATCACGGTCGGCGACAACGCCACGGTGACGGGCGATATCGGCACCGTGAACGGCACGATCCGCGTCGGCGCGGGTGCGGTGATCGTCGATGCCGAGACCGTCAACGGCAGCGTGAGGATCGCGAAAAACGTCAAGGCCGAGGACCTCGAAACCGTCAACGGTGCGATCGACATTGGCGAGAATGCCGAGATCAGCGGCGACGTATCGACGGTGAACGGCGCAATAACGCTGCGCAATGGCAGTTCCGTGGCGGACGACGTGGAGAACGTCAACGGCGACATCAGCCTGACGGCGGCGCGGGTCGCCGGTGACGTCACGACCACCAGCGGCGACGTCGAATTGGCGGACGGCGCGTCGATCGGCGGCGACCTGGTCGTCGAGAAAGCCGGCGGCATGTTCTGGGGCCGGGAGAAACGCAGGAAGCCGAAAGTCGTCATCGGTCCGGGCTGCCGGGTCGAGGGCAAACTGCGGCTCGAGAGAGAGGTCGAGCTCTATATCAGCGAAACGGCCGAAGTCGGCGGCGTCACGGGCGAAATGTCACTCGCGGACGCCGTGCGATTCGCAGGGGCCCGCCCGTGACGGTTCGAGCCTG
>JBFISV010000180.1:0-5472 GCA_041608415.1 Woeseiaceae bacterium | reverse complement strand
TCGATCACCTCGGAACACGAGCGCCGTGCCGAGGAGGCGACGCGCGATGTCGAGGCATGGTTGAAATGCCAGTACATGGAAGACCGTATCGGCGAGTCGTTCGCAGGTGTGATAACGGGCGTTACCAATTTCGGCGTGTTCGTGCAGATAACGGACCTCATGATAGACGGACTCGTGCACGTCACGAGCCTGCCCAACGACTATTACCGCTTCGATGCGGACCGCCAGCAACTCGTCGGCGAACGCACCGGGCGCGCGTTCGGTCTCGGCGAGGCGATGAACGTACTCGTGCAGCGCGTCGATATGGAGTCGCGCCGCATCGATTTCCGCCCGGCGGATTTTCCGCACGAGGAGTCGCGCCAGGGCCGGCGCGGGCGGCGCAAACAAAACGCGAGGAATTGAGCATGCAGTCGTCGATCTGCGCGTGCGCGAGGCCGCAACGATGAGCGTCTCGCGCTACGTCACCGGGTTGCGCGCTGTCGAACAGCTGCTCGCGGGCGATACCGCCGAGGTGCGAAAGCTGTACGCGGAATACCGGACGGCAAATCCGCGCGTCGAAGCGCTGATCGCAAAGGCGACCTCTGCGGGTATCGAAGTACAGTCGGCCAATCGCGCCCGCCTGCAGCAAATGAGCGGCGAGGCGCGACATCAGGGCATCGTGGCCGAGATTCGCCGCAGCACCCTGCTCGACGAGGCTGGCCTGCGCGGCCTGGTCGAACAACGGCTCGTCGCGGCTGACGCGCCGCTCCTGTTGCTGCTCGACGGCATACAGGATCCGCATAACCTCGGGGCGTGTATGCGCACGGCCGATGCTGCGGGCGTCGACGCGCTCGTCGTGCCGCGACACGGCGCCGCGGGCCTGAGCCCCACGGTCAGCAAGGTCGCGGCGGGCGCCGCGGAGCATCTGCCGTTCGCCACCGTGCCCAACCTCGGCAAGACGCTGGCCTGGATGGGCGAATACGGCATTGCACGCATCGGCACCAGCGGCGACGCGGGCGACAGTCTGTACGACACCGACCTGACCGGGCCCGTGGTTCTCGTAATGGGCCGCGAGCACAGCGGGCTCGGCCGCGGGGTCGCGAATCGCTGCGACAGGCTCGTCAGGCTGCCGATGCACGGCGAGGTAGCGAGTCTCAACGTGTCGGTAGCGGCCGGGATCTGCCTCTACGAGGCGCTCCGGCAGCGTGGCACGACGCGGGCTTGCAGCGCTTCATCGACCTGAAAAAACCCGGAAATCGGCCGACCTCGCGGGCTCGTTCGCCTTGCAGACCGGCACCAGACTGGGTAGGATTCGCGTCCCTGCCATATGGGCGGGGAGGGCGGCTCGAAGATTGCGCCCTCGACCTCTTGCTGCACCGGGTGGCCGGGTAGCTGTAATCCAGAAGGGCCGTCCGGCGACAGCCGGAGTTCCCGAGCGGATTTCAACCAGAAGGGAAGACAATGCGACATTACGAAATCGTGTTCCTGGTCCATCCGGACCAGAGCGAACAGGTGCCTGCCATGGTGGAGCGCTACCAGGGCATGGTTACCGCCTCCGGTGGCAACGTGCACCGCACCGAAGACTGGGGCCGGCGCCAGCTCGCCCATCCCATCAACAAGGTTCATAAAGCGCACTACGTGCTGCTCAACATCGAGTGCGACTTCGCCGTCGTCGAAGAGATCAAGAGTGCGTTTCGTTTCAACGACGCCGTCCTTCGTAATCTGATCGTCGTGCGTGACGATGCCGTGACCGAGGCATCGCCGATGGCCGTTGCGGTCGCCGAGGAAAAAGAGAAGGAGCGCGAGGCGCAGCAACGGCGTGACGCGAAAGCCGCCGCGGAAGCCGCATATCGCAACAATCAGGCAGAGAAGGCGGCGGCCGAGAAAGCGAAGGCGGCTGCCCCCGCGGTCGAGCAAAGCGTCGACGAAGGCACGGCGGCGGCGGACGCCGCAAACAGCACCGACGGTGCAGATGACCAGTCCGGCGAGGCCGAAACGGCCGCCAAGAGCGCCTGAGGAGAGCAGCTATGAGTCGTTATTCACGCAGGCGGAAGTATTGCCGGTTCACGGCCGAGGGCATCGAGGAGATCGACTATAAGGATCTCAACTTGCTCAAGGCGTTCGTCACCGAAACAGGAAAGATCGTGCCGAGCCGCATCACCGGCACGAAGGCACATTATCAGCGCCAGCTGACGACCGCCGTCAAACGCGCGCGCTATCTGGCGCTGCTGCCCTACACCGACCGACACTAAGTTAGGGTTCGGCGGGTGCGCCTGCAAACCGTAGCCGGGTGGCTCGTCGCCCGGCGACTGAATGCGGTTCTGGCGCTCGCCGCGACGATATCGCTCGCCTGGTTCAGTTTTTTAAGCGGCGTCGTGCTGGTGCTGCTGCTCCTGCACAAGGGCGTGCAGGAGGCCGCGATCGCCGCCCTTTTCGCGGGCGGCCTGATGGCGATCGTCGGCTTGGTGGCACAGGTGCCGCTGGCCGTCGTGCTGCCCGGGGCGATCGCGATCTGGTTGCCGGCATTGCTGCTGGGGACGATACTTGCGGTCACGCGGTCGCTGACATTGACGGTGCAGTTGTCCGTATTGATCGCCATTGCCGTGATGCTGGGCTTTTTCCTGATCGCGGGCGATCCGGCCGCTGTCTGGACAGAGGTTCTGGGGACGATCGGCGAGGTCTGGCGGGACATGGGCCTGACTCAGCAGGCCGATATGCTGGCCGCGGAGCAGGCGGCGATCGCGGGGCAGATGACGATGATTGCGGTCCTCATGAGCTGGACCGTGCATGTCGGGAGTTGCGTGCTGGGCTACAAGCTGCAGCGGCAACTTCCGGGTGAAACCGCCCGATTCGGCCGGTTTCGAGACTTGAATTTGGGCCGCGTAATCGCGCTGACTATGGCGGTCGCGTCGATCGGGGCGTGGTTGAGCGGAGCGGTCTGGTTACAGAACGTCGCGTTCGTCATGTTCGCGGTTTTCTGGCTGCAGGGACTCGCAATCGTGCATTGGCTGCACGGCGAGGGGCATTTGCCGGTCTTTGGCCTCGTGGCCGTGTACGTGCTGATGCCTTTTTTGAACGTCATATTGTTGATGGGGCTGGCCGTAACCGGCTACATCGACGCATGGTTTGGATTCCGCCGCATCGCGGCGGTTCGATGATTACGTGTGAGTAAAGGGTAAGCGATGAACGTCATTCTCCTGGACGATGTTGAAAATCTTGGCAAGGTCGGCGACATGGTCACGGTCAAACCCGGCTACGGCCGCAATTTCCTCCTGCCGCAGGGTAAGGCGGCACTGGCAACGGACGCGAACATTAAGGCCATCGAGGCGCGCCGCGCCGATCTCGAAAAGGCTGCCGCGGAAGAGCTTGCGAGCGCCAAGAAACGCGCCAAGGTCGTCAACGGCATGGAACTCGTGATCCCCGCCAACGCGGGGGCCGAAGACAAGCTGTTCGGTTCCGTCGGTCCCATCGACATTGCCGAGGCGTTCGCGGCGGTACAGGTCGAGGTGCAACGCAGTGAAATCCGCATGCCCGACGGCCCGATTCACGCCCTCGGTGAATACGAGATCGGTGTGCATCTGCACCCCGACGTGAACGCCGAAGTGAAAGTCAGGGTCGTCGCGGCCGACTAGCTCCGCGACCGGCCCGGCCGCCGAATGTGATACCTTTTGGCGACGTCTTTTTGAGCGCTGGGGAAATATGATGGTCCGTGCGATGGAGGAGGGGGTATCAGGCGACGCTCTGGAGCAGCGCCTCAAGATACCGCCGAATTCGGTCGAGGCGGAGCAATCGCTGATCGGCGGCCTGATGCTCGACAAGCAGGCCTGGGACAAGGTTGCCGACGTCGTCACCGCAGAGGACTTTTACCGCAACGACCACCGCATTATCTACGCCGCGATCGCCGATCTCGTCGAAGGCGGCAGTCCCTGCGACGTCGTCACGGTGTGCGAGTGCCTCGAGCAGCGTGGCGAGCTCACGAAAGCCGGCGGACTCGAGTACCTGGCCGCGCTCGCCAACGAGACGCCGGGCGCGGCGAATGCCCGCGCTTACGCGAACATCGTCCGCGAGCGCTCGATGTTGCGTTCGCTCATCAATGCCGGCAATGAAATTTCCGGTAGTGCCTTCGCCACCGATGGCCGCTCCGCAACCGACCTCGTCGACGAAGCCGAGCGGCGGGTGTTCGAAATCGCGGAAAAAGGCGCCCGCGGCCGCGCGGGGTTCCGCTCGCTGAAACAGATCCTGCCCGAAACCGTCGATCGCATCGACATGCTGCATCAGTCCGAAGGCGAGATCACGGGTATTTCGACGGGCTTCAACGAATTCGACAAACTGACCGCGGGACTGCAGGGCGGCGAACTCGTCATCGTCGCGGGCCGTCCTTCCATGGGCAAAACCACGCTCGCCGTCAACATCGCGGAGAATGCGGCGATCGGTGCGAAAGTGCCGACGGCGATATTTTCGATGGAAATGCCGTCGCAGCAACTGGCGTTTCGCATGATCTCGTCGCTCGGACGGGTGGACATGCGCCATTTGCGCACGGGCAAGTTTCCGGACGAGGATTGGTCGCGCATCAACACCGCCGTGCAGCTCATGTCGGATGCGCCGATCTTCATCGACGATACGGCGGCTCTCTCGCCGACCGAGATCCGCGCCCGGGCGCGCCGCTTGCAGCGCGAGCACGGCCTCGGCCTGATCGTCATCGACTATATGCAGCTGATGCAGGTTCCGGGCAGCAAGGAAAACCGCGCCACGGAAATATCGGAAATCTCGCGCTCGCTCAAAGCCCTGGCGAAAGAGCTCAGTTTACCCGTCGTCGTGCTGTCGCAGCTCAATCGGAGCGTCGAGCAGCGCACCGACAAGCGCCCGGTCATGTCGGACCTGCGGGAGTCCGGCGCGATCGAGCAGGACGCCGACGTGATCGTCTTCATCTATCGTGAAGAAGTCTACAATCCGGACACGCCGAAGAAAGGCCTCGCGGACGTTGCCATCGCGAAACAGCGCAACGGGCCTATCGGCGATTTCCTGCTCACGTTCGTCGGCAAGTACACCAAATTCGAAAACTTCGTTCCCGATTCCTACGGCGAGGCGGCCTTCCCGGAGGAGTACGCTTGAGTTTCGGGGCGCGGGCACTGATCCGGCTCGACGCGCTCTCCGACAACCTGAAGATACTGCGACGCGCGGCGGGCGATGCGCGTCTCATGGCCGTAATCAAGGCGAACGCATATGGCCACGGCATGCTGGCGGTGGCACGGCAGCTCGAGGACGTCGACGCCTTCGCCGTGGCGCGGCTGTCCGAAGCCCTGGAATTGCGCGCCGCCGGCATCGACAAGCCCGTCACCCTGCTGTCCGGCGTTTTTTCGCGGGCGGAACTCGAATCGGCCGCCGACAACGCGTTTGCGATCGTCGTGCATACCGAGGAGCAACTCACGCTCCTCGAGACGTCGCTCGAGCGGCCGCTGACGATCTGGCTCAAGGTGGACACGGGCATGAATC
>JBFISV010000179.1:0-5480 GCA_041608415.1 Woeseiaceae bacterium | reverse complement strand
TGCCCGGACACTATCGATTTCGACCGTGAAACCGCCTTTGACCCGTCCGTTGATCACGCCCTCGACGACCTCGCCATTTTCGAACGATTTTTCGAGCTCGATCCAGGTCTTCGCACGGATCGCTTTTTCGCGAGACAACCTGGTCTCGCCGAAGCCGTCCTCGACGGCGTCGAGCGCCACCTCGACCTTGTCGCCAACGGCTATTTCTCCGTCGCGAAGATCGCTCCTGAACTGTTCGATGGGAATGACGGCCTCGGATTTGAGACCCGCGCTGACGAGAACTACGTCGTCGTTGATTGCAACGACGGTGCCGGTGATGATTGCACCAGGCTTGATCTTTTGACTCGCAAAACTCTCTTCAAATAATTCAGCAAAACTTTCAGACATGTTGTTAAACCAGAAGGTACTCCGTCGTTTCGACGGCCAGCCTTCGCCCAATCGCCCCACCACGTCGTGTGGCTGACGGTTATCAAAAAAAAGAATCGAACTCCATGTCCGATTCCACCAGAGAAATTCTCAGTGTTACTCGACCTCAGTCGCCCTGCCGCATTTCTGCCGCCCATTCGAGCACGGTATTGGTCACAGCTTCGATCGACAAACCGGACGAATCCAGTACGCGAGCATCCGCTGCCGGCCTCAGCGGCGCTACCGATCGCTCGGTATCGCGCCGGTCGCGATCCTCGATGTCCCGCGAAAGGGCGGCAAGGCTAACATCAATACCCTTGTCTTTCAACTGCTTATGACGCCTCCTCGCGCGCTCCTCGGCGCTCGCCGTAAGGAAGACTTTGAGGCCTGCATCGGTGAAAACGTGCGTGCCCATGTCGCGCCCGTCCGCGACGAGCCCCGGGGCTCTGCGGAAGCTCCGCTGCAGCTCGAGCAGGGCCTCGCGCACCGCCGGCAGAGCGGCGATGGTCGACGCACCGATGCCCGCCGCCTCGGTCCGTATGGCGAGTGTGACGTCACGCCCGTCCAGCCGGACCCGTTCGCAGCCGCGCGCGTCGCTGTCGAAATGCACGTCCAGGGTCCGCGCGATTTTGGCGAGCTGCCCGGCGTCGTCCAGGGCGAGCCCGCGGCGCTGCGCCGCCAGCGCCGTGAGTCGGTACAACGCCCCGCTGTCCAACAGGTGATAGCGCAGAGCCTTCGCAACCCGCCGCGCAATCGTGCCCTTGCCCGACCCGCTCGGCCCGTCGATTGTAATGACGGGAATGCTCACCCGGCGTCTCCCGCCCGGATGCGGACGCCGAGTGCCGTCATCCGCTCCACGAATCCCGGAAAAGAGGTCTCGACGTTGTCGACGTCTCGCACCGTCACCGCGTCGTTGGCAACGCTGCCGGCAACCGCCAGCGACATCGCGATGCGATGGTCCCCGCGACTGTCGACCGCGCCCCCTGCAAAACGTCCGCCATGCACGATGGCACCGTCATTGGATTCCTCGACCCGTATCCCCAGCGTCCGCAAGCCTGCCGCCATCGCCGCGATGCGGTCCGTCTCCTTGACGCGGAGCTCGCTGATGCCGGTGAAGACCGTCGTGCCCTCGGCCGCGGCCGCGGCAACGAACAGGACGGGAAACTCGTCAATGGCGAGCGACACCACGTCCGGATCGACATTGCAGCCATGCAAACGGGACGAGCGCACGCGAATGTCGGCGATCGGCTCCGCGCCCAGCGATCGCGCATTGTCGAGCGAAATATTCGCACCCATGTCGCGGAGAATATCGATGATCCCGGCCCGCGTCGGATTGATGCCGACGTTGAGGATCTGCACATCGGCGCGATCGGCAAGCAGCGCCGCGAGCATCACGAAGGCGGCCGACGATAGGTCGGCGGGCACGGCGATGCGGGTCGCGCTCGGCGTCTGGCCGCCGTCGATGACGATGCGGCCGTCGTCCGATTCCAGCCGCACTCCCATTGCCGTGAGCATGCGCTCGGTATGGTCGCGCGTGGTCGCGGGCTCCCTGACGGTCGTACGTCCTTCGGCATACAGGCCGGCGAGCAGCAACGCCGATTTCACCTGCGCGCTGGCGACCGGCATCGGGTAGTCGATGCCCGTGAGCGCGCGTCCGCCGCAAATCGTCAGCGGCGGTCGGCCCTCGCTGCTCCGAATACGGGCGCCCATTTGCTCGAGCGGCGTGATCACCCGCTGCATGGGTCGCGACCGGAGCGACGCATCGCCGGTCAGCGTCGTGTCAAAAGCCTGGCCGCAGAGCAAGCCGGTCATGAGCCGCATCGAAGTGCCCGAATTACCGAGATCCAGCGTAGCGGCCGGTGGTGTCAGCCCCTTCGGTCCGACGCCGTGTACCGTCAGGGTCGTCGCGTCGTGCTGCTCGATCGTGACGCCCATGGCACGTAACGCCGCGAGCGTGGCCAGGCAATCCTCGCCCGCGAGAAAGCCCGATATGTCGGTGGAGCCGACGGCGATGCTGCCGAGTATCAGCGCCCGGTGCGACACCGATTTGTCGCCGGGAACGCTGAGCATCGCCTCGCGGACTCTGGATGGCTCGACGTGGTAGTCCATACGTGTCGGTCGGCTCGAGCTTCAGCCGACCGCCTTCGGGTAGGCGCCCAGTATTTTGAACAGGGAACTGCGCGACTCAAGTTCCTCGAGCGCACTCGCCAGGGGCGGCTCCTCGGCATGGCCCTCCAGGTCGATAAAGAATACATAGTCCCAGTTCTTGCGGCGCGACGGCCGCGATTCGATACGCGTCATGCTGACGCCGTGATCCGCAAGGGGCTTCAGCAGATTGTGCAACACGCCGGCGCCGGTCGCGGTGTCGCTGGTCGAGACGAGAATCGTCGTCTTGTCGCTACCGCTCGCGGCGAGCAGCTTGCGGCCCACCACAAGAAACCGCGTCGCGTTGTCGGCGCGATCCTCGATGTTGTTGACCAGGATCTTCAAGTCGTAGACATCGGCCGCCACATCGGGACCGATAGCCGCTGTGCCCTGCTCGTCGCGGGCACGGCGCGCGCCGGCTGCGTTGCTCGACATGCCGATCAGTTCGACATGCGGCAGGGTCTCGCGGAGCCAGCCGCGGCACTGCGCGAGCGACTGCTCGTGTGCGCAGATCCGTTCGATGCGCTCGAGCCCGTCCTCGTTGCCGAGCAGGTGTTGCTCGATCCGTAACTCGATTTCGCCGCCGATCTTCAGCGGCGACGTGAGAAACATGTCGAGCGTGTTGTTGACCGACCCCTCGGTCGAATTCTCGATCGGTACGACGCCGAAGTCGGCGGCACCGCTTTCGACTTCATGAAAAATTTCGTCGATCGTGTGAAACGGCAGCGCCCGAGCCGAGTGGCCGAAATGCTTGAAAACCGCCGTCTGGGTAAAGGTCCCTGCAGGGCCCAGGAAGCCGACCTTGAGCGGCTCCTGCTGCGCAAGGCACGCAGACATGATCTCGCGGAAAAGCCGCAGCATCTCCTCGTTCCGTAACGGCCCGTCATTACGCTCGAGGACCCGGCGCAGCACTTCCGCCTCGCGCTCCGGACGGTAGTAGTCGGCAGTCGCGACCTTGCCCTTCGATGCGCCGACGACTTGCGCGAGCCGCGCCCGCTCGTTGATGAGCGTCTGGATCCGCTCGTCGATCGCGTCGATCTGACTGCGTATCTCGCCGAGATCCGGGGGCGTCTTTTCTCGTTTGCTGGCCATCTTGACGTGCCGTGTCACCATTCCTCCGCAACGCCCGGCAATCCTGTCGAATTTCCGAATTCCGGACCTGCACGTCTCAGGTTACAGGAGGGCCGAGATTTCGCAAAGTCAGAACGCCGACGATCGACCGCAGTTTTTCCATCGTCTCGTCGGACACGGGGCCGTTGACGTCGACAATCGTGTAGGCGAGTTCGCCCGCCGATTTGTTCAGGAGATCCTCGATATTGAGATCGGCCTCGGCGAGGCAGGTCGTTATCTGTCCCACCATATTCGGCACGTTCGCATTCGCGATCGTAATACGGTGTGCGTCCATGCGCGGCAGCCGGCATTCCGGGAAATTGACCGAGAAGCGGATATTGCCGTTCTCGAGGAAATCGCGGATGTTCTCGGCGACCATGATGGCGCAGTTCTGCTCCGCTTCGCTCGTCGATGCGCCGAGGTGCGGCAGCGCGATGACGCGGGGGTTTGCAATCAGCTCGGGCGTCGGGAAGTCGCAGATATAGGCGTGTAATTTGCCACGCTCGATGGCGTCGATCACCGCCGCATTATCGACGACACCGCCGCGCGCGAAATTGATCAGCATCGCACCGTCGTTCAACAGCGCTATCCGGTCGCGGTTGACCATCTTGCGCGTGGCGGCGACCAACGGGACGTGGCAGGTGATCGCGTCGGCGTTTTGAAACAACTGGTCGAGCGTATCGGCCTGCTCAACGCCGGCCGAGAGCTGCCACGCGTTTCGCACGGTCATCTTCGGGTCGAAGCCGATCACCTTCATGCCGAGATTCAGCGCGGAGTTCGCCACCTCGACGCCGATCGCGCCCAGGCCGATGATGCCGAGCGTCTTGCCCGGCAGTTCGAATCCCACGAACTGTTTCTTGCCGACTTCGACCGCCCTTTCGAGCGCCGCGCCGGTCTCTTTGAGGGTTTTGACGTACTCGCGCGCATCACAAATGTTACGCGCGCCGATCAACAGCCCGGCAATCGCGAGTTCCTTGACGGCATTGGCGTTCGCACCCGGGGCATTGAACACGGGCACGCCGCGCTTGCTCATCTCCTCGACCGGAATATTGTTCGTCCCCGCGCCCGCGCGCCCGATCGCCGCAACCGTATCCGGAATGTCCATGTCGTGCATGTCGTGGGAACGCAAAATGACGGCGTCCGGATGGGCGATCTCGGACGCGACTTCGTAGCGCTCGCGTGGCAACCGCCGTAAACCCTGCACTGCGATGTTGTCGAGCGTCAGTACTTTAAACATGTCGTTCAAACTCAGCCATGAATTCGATCAATGTGTCGACGGCCTCTTCGGAGACCGCGTTGTAAATCGATGCCCGCATGCCGCCGACCGAACGATGACCCTTGAGGTTGGCAAGACCGGCCGCCCTGGCCTCCTCGAGGAAACGCGCATCCAGCGCGTCGTCGGCCAGAATGAACGGCACGTTCATCCACGAACGGCAATCCTCGCGCACGGGGTTTGCGAAGAAGTCGGACGCATCGATCGCCGCGTACAGTTTCCCGGCCTTGCGCCGATTGATTGCCGCCATCGCCTCGAGTCCGCCGAGGCGCTTCAGGTACTGAAACACCTGGTCCGCAACGTACCACGCGAAAGTCGGCGGCGTATTGGTCATCGAGCCCGATTCGGCGTATGCGCGCCAGGTCATGAGGTGCGGCAGGTCGTCCGGCGCGCGCTCGAGTAGCGTGTTACGCACGATGACCACGGTAAGACCGGCCGGCCCGATGTTCTTTTGCGCCCCCGCGTAAATCGCGCCGAAGCGACTGACGTCGATCGGCCGGGACAGCAGGGTACTCGACATGTCCGCGACCAGGGGCGCGTCACCGCC
>JBFISV010000178.1:0-5523 GCA_041608415.1 Woeseiaceae bacterium | reverse complement strand
CCATGGCGATTCCGCGTGTTACGAGGCCATGGTGCTGATGGCGCAGGATTTTTCCTACCGTTACCCGATCATCGACGGGCAGGGCAACTGGGGCTCGACCGACGACCCGAAGTCGTTTGCGGCGATGCGCTACACGGAATCCCGGCTCGCTCCGTATGCGCGCGTGCTGCTCACCGAACTGGGCCAGGGCACGGTCGAGTGGGTGCCCAATTTCGACGGCACGCTGACAGAGCCGGTCGTGCTCCCGGCGCGGCTGCCGAACCTGTTGCTCAACGGTACGACCGGGATCGCGGTCGGTATGTCGACCGACGTTCCGCCGCACAACCTGGGTGAAATTGCGAGCGCGCTTACGCACCTCGTTGACAACCCGAAAGCGACCGTCGCGCAGCTCATGAAACACGTCAAAGGCCCCGATTTTCCGACCGGCGGCGAACTCGTGTCGCCGCCGGCGGAGATCCGCGATATTTACCAGTCCGGCGCCGGCACGCTGCGTCTGCGTGCGTCCTACAAGCTCGAAGGAAGCGATATTGTCATCACGGCGCTTCCGCACCAGATCTCCGGCGGTAAGGTCCTCGAGCAAATCGCAACGCAGATGCGCAACAAGAAGTTGCCGCAGGTCGACGATTTGCGCGACGAATCCGATCATGAAGAACCGATCCGGCTCGTGATCAGCAAGAAGCGCGGTGTCGACGTCGAGCAACTGATGTCGCACTTGTTTTCGACGACGTCGCTCGAGCGCACGTTTCGCGTCAACATGAACGTGATCGGACTGAACGGCCGGCCGCGGCTTTTCAACCTCGTGGAACTGCTGCGCGAGTGGCTCGCGTTTCGCAAGCAGACCGTAAAGCGCCGCCTCGGGCACAGGCTGCAAATCGTCAACGATCGCCTGCACATACTCGACGGCCTGCTCATCGCCTATCTCAACATCGACGAGGTGATCGCGATCATACGGACCGAGGACGAGCCGAAGCCCGTGTTGATGCGGCGTTTCAAACTCGCGGACGTGCAGGCGGAGGCAATACTCAATTTACGCCTGCGAAATCTTGCGAAACTCGAGGAAATGAAAATCCGCGGCGAACAGGACGAGCTCAACGCTGAGCGCGAGGTTCTCGAGAAGACGCTGAAGAGCGCGGCGCGCCTCAAGACGCTGATCAAGCGCGAAATACTCGCGGATGCGCAAGATTACGGCGATCCGCGGCGCACCGTTATCGTCGAGAGGGCCGCCGCGCAGGCACTGGACGAGACGCAGCTCGTTAGCAGCGAGCCCGTGACCGTGATCCTGTCGGAACGCGGTTATGCGCGCGCCGCGAAAGGCCACGACGTCGACCCGCTGGCGCTGAACTACAGGTCGGGCGACGGTTTCCTGGCCGCCGCGAAGGGACGCAGCAATCAGCTCGCCATGTTCATCGACAGCACGGGGCGCGTCTACAGTGCGCTTGCGCACACGCTGCCGTCCGCGCGGGGACAGGGCGAACCGCTGTCGGGGCGTTTCAAGCCGCCCGACGGCGCCGAATTCTGCGGCGCGATGATCGGTGACGAGGAGCAGAAGTATTTATTGGCGAGCGACGGGGGCTACGGTTTCATCGCGAGGCTCGGCGATCTCGTGTCCCGCAACAAGGCCGGCAAGGCCGTCCTGCGGGTGGCGGCCAGCGGCAGGGCCGTGGTTCCTGCTGCAATGCCGAAAGACGCCGAGTCCCTGATTGCCGCCGTCAGCTCGATCGGCCGCCTGTTGCTGTTCGAATCGGACGAGCTGCCCGAGCTCGCGAAGGGCAAGGGCAACAAGTTGATCAATATTCCCGCGGGCAAGTACAAATGCGGCGAGGAAAGGCTCGTGGCCGTGGCCGTGATTCCCGAGGACGGGGATTTGCGCGTTTATTGCGGCAAACGCACGATGACGCTGCGGTGGAAGGATAGCGACGATTACTACGGCGAACGGGCGCTGCGCGGGCGCCTGCTGCCGCAAGGCTGGCGCAAGGTCGATCGCCTGGAGGGCGTTCTGCCGGACAACGCCGAATCGAGCCAGGGTACTGCGCGGCAGAGATAGCCGTAGCGAGGCAGCAGCTTTGACTTCTGCCGCCCGGACGTTGCAGCGTCCGGGCGGACAGGCCCTATTTGCTGCGCGTCTTTCTCGGCATCTCGACCGTGTTGTCGTCGCGCGGCCTCTGTACCGTATCTTCCTCGGCCGGCAGCCGATCCGTGTTGTCCTCGTTCGGCATGACCAGCGTCAGGGAATCGCCGAGGGACAGGATTTCGCCGGTAGCCGTGCGTTGCTCGCCATCCGTGTCGCCATCCGTGTCGCCGTCCGAATCGTTGGCCGGTTCGCGCGCCGCGAGTTCGAGTTCGGTTACGGTCGCGAGCTGCAGCTCGGCCGTCAGGTCGTCCTTTTCGGACTGGTCCATCGACTTGGCGATCTGGGCGGCCGCCTTCTCGATCTCGATGTTCAGCGCCTGGGTTGCGGTCATTTCGTCTTCGTAGTCCTGCGCGAGGATCTGGTAGTCGATTTCCTGGCTCACGGTGTAGTTGTCGGTCGCGTCACCGACGTGCTGGCCGTCGGCCAGCACGGCCGTGAGATCGCGCTCGGTCACCTCTTCGTTCGCCTGGATCCGCGTCGCGTCGACGTTGACCGATTGTTCGCTGTCGTCGGGAAGCTCGAGGTCGAGGTTCGATTCGGTTGCGAATCCGAAATCCTCGTTGACGTGCATGCCCGACTCCTGCAGCCCGCTGCCAATGACGAGGTCGGCGTCGAGCGCCGGGTTCTCCATGGTCGGTTCGTCGTCGCGTGCGCTACGCAGCGCTGCGGCCGAATCCGCGCCGATGGGCAATTCGTCAGCCGGCGGTTTGGGATCGGCTGCTGCGGGCCGCAGCGGTTGCGGATCGAAGACCTTGCGATTCCGGCGGCCGAACAACAGCAGCCCGAGGATCAGCGCGACGCCGCCGCCGACGAGCCACAGCAGCCAATTCGTAGATGCAGGCGCGTCCGGTTGGGGCGCCGGAATCGAAACGCGCGCCGTGGCAACATTCGGGGAACCGCTGGCCGTTTCCGGTGCCGGAAGCTCCGTATCGGGTATGACGACATCCGGCGCATCGAGACCGACGAACGGATTCTCGCTGTCGAGTCCTGCCTCGGTAACCCGCGGATCGCTCATGGCGGCCGGGTTCGCCGGTTCGAGTACGCTCGCGTCGTCGACGACGGCAGTGTTGCCGGCATCGTCACCCATAGCGGTACCGTCTGCACCCCCAACCAGGGCGGCCGTCTCCGTGACACCGGTCTCTGCGACGACACTGTCGCCGGCGTCGATTGAGGCGCCGGATGCGACGGCTTCGTAGGGCGTCGCTTCGGCGGCATCCACGGCGACCGCAGACGCTCCGGCGGCTGGTGCCGGCGTGCTGACCGCGTACGACCGGCCAGTGCCGAATTCGGGGATGTCGAGCCAGACGTCGGCCATGAGTTTGTTCGGGTCGTTGTCGATGAAGGCCTGCGGATTCGCCGCAAAAATCTGCGCGACCGCGTCCCACAGTCCGACCGGACGATTCTCGATGCGTGCCGCAATCTCGGACAACGTGTCGCCGCGCTGCACGAAGTATCGCTCGGTGCTGCTGACGGGCGCCGTCACGACGGGGACGCGCCGCGCGGCCGGTCGCGTCGCGGCGCGTTCTTCGCGCGGACTTGCGGTGCCTGCGGCGGCTGCGGTCGTGCTCGCCGCCGTGCCCGGCTGCGAATTGGCCGTGCTATTTGCTGTCGCGGCGGCAGCCTGCGGCGCCGCGGCGGGCGGGTCGATGAACAGCATGTACTCGCGGCTGATGCTGGGCGTGTAAGGGCAATTGACGTTGACTCGCAGTGACATCAGCGGTTCGCGCACGACCTGCGCTCCCGTCAGGGCTATGACGCCGTTGGCAACGCTGATGCCGGCGCGTGTAACGGCCGGAAGGCCGTCGCCGGCGTTTGCGGGATTCAGATTGATGCAGTAACCGGCAAGCTGCTCGTTCGTACCCAGTGCATACGCAATGCTCGCGCGCAGCGGCTGGCCGAGCGTCGAATGGACTTCGATCTCTCCCAGTTCGATAGCGGATGCCGGCATTGTGGCGATTCCGGTCCCGACCGCGAGCAGCGCTGGAAGCAGAGATTTTCTTGAATCATTCACGAGCGTATTTCCCGAGTAAGAGCGACATACAATTTAGGAATTGTCGCGTTTCCTATCCTTGGCGTAATGACAGTTTTACAGTGGCTTATTAAGGAGCGCATGTATGCGAAAACAAAGTGTGAACTGCGTCACGAATTCCCACTCCGGTCGCGTGAGCTAGTTCGAGTTTGCGGCCTGCAGGTCAGCCAGCGAGCGGATTTCATCGCTGCGCTGATCTTCCAGCACGACCTCCGGTTCGTGGACATAATGGCCCTGCATGGAGTCGAGGCCGAGCTGAAAGAGAACCGCCATGGCATTGGCATTTTCAACGCGTTCCGCAATCGTCCTTATGTTCCGTTTCGTCGCGGCCTGAATAATCTTTTCGACGCTCGCCTGCAGGGCGAGGTCCGTCATTAATGAATGCATGAGTTCGCCGTCGATCTTGATGTAGTCGGGAGTCAGCAAGTCGAGGATACGGAAGCGCTCCTGGTCGGTTCCGTAGTGTTCGAGCGCGAAACCGACGCCGAGCATCTTCAACCTGGTGACAAGCTCCTTCGTCGGCTTGATGTATTGGGCGGCGTCCCTTTCGGGCACTTGAACGACGAGTCTCGAGCAGTCGAAATTCCGGCCGTCGAATTCCTTTTCCATCCAGTCCGCGGTCCCCGGATCCGTGATCGACTGGCTCGACAGGCGGACGAAAACACGATCCGCGTCGTTCTCCTCGCAAAAATCGACGGCAGCCTTGACCATCCAGCGGTCGATGTTCTTGATCAGGTTGTTACGATCCGCCGCGGGCAGGAATTCGGACGGCAGGATGGAATTGCCCTGCTCATCGATCATACGCACGAGCATGTCGTACATTTCGACGGAGTCGCTGCGCAGTCCGGCGATGGGCAGTTTGGCGAGCCTGAAACGGTTCTCCATCAGTGCGGCCTTGATGTATCTGACCCAGATTGCATCGAGTTCGCGCTGCTTGGTTTCACCGCCGGAGATTTCACTCAGGAAGGACGCGTTGCCGCCGGCCGCCTTGCCGGCCGTGTGCGCGTCGACCGCGGCCGACACGAGTGCCTCGAGTCCGTCGAATGCGTCGCTGACGGCACAAACGCCGACCGTGCACGTCATCTGCGCCGATTTGTCAGCGACCGCAAACGTCGTCTTTTGCACCTGGTCGACAAGTTGCTGGCCCCATACCTGGCCATCCTGCGCATTTCCGCGCTCGAGCAGTACCATGATGGACGTACCCTCGAAACGGCCCGCGACATCGCGCGGGTGCAGGCGATTGCGCAGGATTTCCGAGAATTGTGCCAACAGCTCCTCGGACGAGATGATGCCGAATGTGTCCCGCATCTGCCTGAACCGGTCGGGCTTCACGTACGCAACGAGATGCAGGCCCGACGCTGGT
>JBFISV010000177.1:0-5530 GCA_041608415.1 Woeseiaceae bacterium | reverse complement strand
AGCCGTCCTGCGGCATTCCGACGTCGACGTCGCGGTGCTCGAAACCGCACGTGGCGGCCTGCTGCGGCGCGGCCTGGGCGTCGAGCGCGCCGATGCAGCGCTGATCACGAACGTTTCCGAGGACCATCTCGGCGACTTCGGGTCGCATACCGTGGACGAGCTGCTCGAAATCAAGTGGATCGTGAGCCGGGCGGTGTGGGCTTCGGGCCGGCTGGTCCTCAACGCCGACGACCGCCGTCTCGTCGCGAGAGCTGAGAATTACGACGGCGAGCTCGCCTGGTTCAGCCTCGACGCTGAGAATCCGGTCATCGCGGCGCACACGGCCCGGGGCGGTCTCGCGTTCGCGTGCGAGGCCGGAGAACTCGTCAGGATCGAACGCGGGGCGCGCGAGTCGATCGTCCGCGATGTTGAGATTCCGATCAGCATGAACGGCGCCGCGCGGCACAATGTCGCGAATGCCCTGGCTGCGGCCGCGCTGACCCATTGCCTGGGCGCGTCGATCGCGGCTATTCGCGCCGGACTCACGACGATATCGCAGGATGACAACCCCGGTCGCTGCAACGTCTACGAGGTCCGCGGCCGCACGGTGCTCGTCGACTTCGCGCACAACCCGCAGGCGATGCGTGCGTTGTTCGACATGGCCGAGGCGATACCGGCCCGGCGACGCATCCTGTGTTTCGGGCAGGCCGGCGACCGGCCCGACGACCTGATTCGCGCGATGACGCGCGACGCGTGGGAGATCGGGCTCGACCGCGTCATCGTCTCCGAACTCGCGAAGTACCACCGCGGCCGGCGCCACGGCGAGGTTCATGCCGTCATTCGCGACGAACTGCTTGCGCTCGGTGCGCGCGCGGACCAGATCGCGCACTTCGAGGAGGAATCGGAGTCACTCGAGGCGGCGTTCGACTGGGCTGCGGAGGGCGATCTCGTGATCATGCTCGCGCTGGGCGGGGCCGGGCCGATCCGCGACCAGCTGCGATCCCTCGGCTAATCGCGTCCCAGCACGAAGTCGGCGATCAGGTCTGCAATCTCCTCGGTCGTCCCCGGCGACAGGATGTCTCCGGCGAGGACGTGATGACTCGGGTCTCCGGCATCGAGGATTTCGACCAGCGCCTTGCGCGGAGCGTCGATGCTGTCGTAGGCGCGCCGGGCTGCCGCGGGTGAGATGACCGTGTCCTGCGGGGACAACAGCATCAGCACCTCCTGCGTCATCGGCACCGACGCGAGCGACTTCGCCCGGTCGACCAGCCGCATGACCTCGACGACGGCCGCGGTCGGGTAACTCGTGGACCAGTATCGGCGCTGCAGGTCGTTGTGCGGCGTCCAGCTGCGCGTGTCGCCCGCGACGAGACGCGCGAGGACGGGACCGGCCGGCCACGTCAGCCATTTTGCAGTGGGGTCGCCCGGTTCTATATTCGGCGAGATGAGCACGAGCGTGCGCACGCGTTCCATCGACGGATGCCCGATCAGCGCCAACGCCAGCGTCGCGCCGGTCGAGGTGCCGATGACGATCATGCGCTCGCCGATGGCCGCGCCGATGGCGAGCGCCTCGACCCCGTCTCGCAGCCAGTCTTCGGCGCGGACTCCGTGCATCGGCGAACGGTCGTGCCCATGCCCGGACAGGCGGGTCTCGTACAAATTCGCGCCGAGCCGGTCGGCGACAAGTGCACTGGTCGGTGCGATTTCCTGCCGCGTCGCCGAGAAACCGTGCAGATAGACGATGGCAGTGCGGGTGCGTTGCCCGGGCACCTGCCAGCGCACGCGTTTTTCGGCGCCGGCGATCAGGCCGAACTCGGCGTCGACCGCCCGCTCGATGCTCGCAAGCCACGCATCGATGTCGTCGGGCACGGTGGCTGCGGGCGCGGGGTCGCCGAGCCCTGGCGGCGTCAGCCGCCAGCCGGCCGCGACCAGCAGCGCGGCCACAATGACGAGAAGTGCCGGTCTGCGCATCGGGCGCTATTCCAGTGCCACGATGACGTCGAAGTGATGCTTGCTCACAGGCATGATCGAGAGCCGGTTGCCACGTCGCCGCAAGATCATTCCTTCGAGTTCCGGATGCGCCTTGATCTGGGCCAATGTGACCGCGCGCTGGAATTTGCGGACGAAGGCGATATCGACGAGATACCAGCGCGGATCGTCCGGATCGCTTTTCGGATCGTAGTACTTGCTCTCAGGGTCGAACTGCGTCGGGTCCGCGTAGGCTTTGCTCGCGACCTTCGCGATGCCCACGACGGCCGGCACTTTGCAACTCGAGTGATAGAAGAGAACCCTGTCGCCCACGCGCATTTCGTCGCGCATCATGTTGCGCGCCTGGTAATTGCGAATTCCGTCCCACATCTCGCGGCCGTCGCGTTTCAGGTCGTCGATGCTGTAGGCGTCGGGCTCGGATTTGATCAGCCAATGGTTCATTGTCAGGTTGTCGCGTCGCGAATGCAGGCCGCACGGAAAGGGCGCGAGTGTAGCACGCCGGCGCCGATGTCCGATTCCCGGCGGACGCCGACCGGACCGTCGGCCTGTGATAGGATGCGAGCGGTCGGCGCTGGCCGGGTAGCGAGAAAGGACGCTTCGAAAATGACAATACTGCTCGCGAATATCTTCGGCGAATCGCCGGTGCAGCCGCTGGAAAAACACATCGACCTGTCCTATCGCTGCGCCAAGAAACTCAGGGGGTTTTTTGCCGCAGCGATAGAGGGCGACTGGGCGAAGGCGGCAGCGGTCCGGGACGAGATCGAGCAACTCGAGCACGACGCCGACGATCTGAAAAAGCAGATTCGGCTGCACCTCCCCAGAAGCCTGTTCATGCCGGTGCCGCGCGAGGACCTGCTCGAGCTGCTGCTCGTACAGGACAAGATCGCCAATCGCACCAAAGACGTATCCGGACTCGTGCTGGGCCGCCAGATGCGTATACCCGCCCAGATCGCTGAACAATTCCTCGAATTCGTCGACCGCAACGTCGATGCAGCGAAGCAGGCGCGCAAGAGCGTACGCGAGCTCGATGAGCTGTTCACGGCCGGATTTCGCGGTGCGGAGGTCGACCTCGTCGCCGGCCTGATCGAAGAGCTCGATCGCATCGAGACGGATACCGATAACAAGCAGGCGACGCTGCGCGCGGCGGTATTCGAGATCGAAAGCACGCTGAACCCGGTCGACGCAGTCTTTCTCTACAAGGTCATCGAGCTCACCGGCGAGATCGCCGACATGGCCGAGCGCGTCGGGCGCCGGCTGGAGCTGTTGCTCTCTCACTGACAGAAAAACAACAACGCGAGGCGGGCGCGCCCGAGCGGGGAGCTAGGTAATGGAAGCTGGAGTCGTCTACGTAACGCTTGCGGCGCTGTTCGGCCTTTTCATGGCGTGGGGCATCGGCGCCAACGACGTTGCGAACGCCATGGCGACCTCGGTCGGTTCGCGGGCGCTCACGATCAAGCAGGCGATCCTCGTCGCCGCGGTGTTCGAGTTTCTCGGCGCGGTGCTCGCGGGCGGCGAAGTCACGTCAACCATACGCAAGGGCATCGTCGACTCCGGGATGCTGGCCGAAACGCCCGAGCTGCTCATCTACGGAATGCTCGCCGCACTGCTCGCGGCCGGGACGTGGTTGCTGATCGCGTCGCGAAAGGGCTGGCCGGTCTCGACCACGCATTCGATCGTCGGCGCGATCGTGGGGTTCACGGCTGTCGGTATCGGTATCGAGGCCGTCAAGTGGGGCAAGGTCGGCACCATCGTGCTGAGCTGGGTCGTGTCGCCGCTCATGGCGGGCTTCATCGCATACCTGATTTACCTGAGCGTGCTCAAGCTCATACTGACTCACGAAGACCCGCTCGTCAGGGCCAAGCGTTACGTGCCCGTCTACATTTTCTTCGCAGCCTTCACGATCACGCTGGTGACCATACTCAAGGGCCTCAAACACGTCGGTCTCGATTTGAGTTTGCGCGACAGCTATGCGCTGGCCACGCTCGTGGCCATTGGTATCGCACTCGTCGGCGCCTATTTCATCCGCCGCATCGAGCCCGACAAACGCGCCGAAAAGGCACAGCATTTCGTGACCGTCGAGCGCGTGTTCGGCGTACTCATGATCGTTACGGCCTGTTCGATGGCCTTCGCCCACGGCTCCAACGACGTCGCGAACGCAATCGGGCCGGTCGCGGCCGTGCTGTCGGTCGCCGCGAGCGGCGTCGTCTCGGCCCAGGCCGCGTTGCCGATCTGGGTGCTGCTCCTGGGCGGCGGCGGCATCGTGATCGGTCTCGCGACCTACGGTCGGCACGTCATCGCGACGGTCGGCGAGAAGATCACGCAGCTGACTCCGAGCCGGGGCTTCGCGGCCGAGCTCGCCGCCGCCACGACGATCGTCATCGCATCGGGCACGGGAATCCCGATTTCCACGACGCATACGCTCGTCGGCGCCGTGCTCGGCGTCGGCATGGCGCGCGGCATCGAGGCAATCGATCTGCGCGTTGTGACCCGCGTATTCGCATCCTGGGTCATTACGATACCGGCAGGCGCGTTTCTCGCCGTCGTTTTCTTCTACCTGTTCAAAACGGTCCTGCCCTGATGCTCACGGCGGGCCAGCGTCGCTACGCGATGGTGATTCTCGCCATCGTGTACATGTTCAATTTCATCGACAGGCAGATACTCGCAATCCTGCTGCCCGCGATTCGCGACGAATTCCAGGTCGGCGATACGATTCTCGGCTTCCTGACCGGAACGGCCTTCGCGCTCTTCTACGTCACGCTCGGCATACCCATCGCACGCATTGCCGACCGCTTCAACCGGCGCAATCTCATCGCGGCGGCCGTCGCGATCTGGAGCGGCATGACGGCGTTGTCGGGGCTCGCAATGAACATCGTGCAACTTACACTCGCCCGCATCGGCGTCGGCATCGGCGAGGCGGGCTGCAGCCCGCCCGCGCATTCGATCATCGCCGATTACTACCCGCCCGAGCAGCGCTCGACGGCGATGGGCTTTTACACGCTCGGCATTTCGGCCGGCATCATGTTCGCCTACCTGGCCGGCGGCTGGGTGGCGCAAAACATCGGCTGGCGCGAGGCGTTTTTCATCGTCGGCATTCCCGGCCTCGTGCTCGCGGTAGTCGTTCGCTTTACGATAGTCGAACCGCAGCGCGGTGCGTCGGAGGGCCGCATCGACAGCGGTTCGAACCTGCGGCTGGCTGAGGTCCTGCGCTTCCTCGTCGTGAGGCCGTCGTTCGTGCACATGGGTATCGGCGCCGGGCTGAGCTCGTTCGTCGGTTATTCGGTCATCAACTTCGTGCCGAGTTTTCTCGTGCGCAGCTTCGGCATGGGTCTTGCCGACGTGGGCTTCTGGCTCGGAATCATTGTCGGCATCGCGGGCGGCTTCGGTTTTTTCATGGGCGGTTATATCGCCGACCGGGTCGGCAGCGGCGGGCAGAGCCGCGCGTTCGTTTTCCTCGGATTCGCGTCACTCGCGGCGATGCTGTTCAATTTCGCGGTCTTCATGGGCCAGAGCGCGGCTTCGAGCCTCGCCATGCTCGTCATTCCGACGGCGATTGCGAATTTCT
>JBFISV010000176.1:0-5553 GCA_041608415.1 Woeseiaceae bacterium | reverse complement strand
CCCACGCGCTGCGAGTCGGCTGCTCGTAAAACAGCCCCATCTCGCCGAAGAACTGGCCTTTGTTCAGGTAAGCCAGCACCATTTCGTTGCCGTCCTCATCCTCGATCATGACCTCGACCGACCCATCGACGATGTAGTAGAGCACGTCGGGCAGGTCGCCGGCATGAATCATGACGGTCTTCGATGGCACGGTCCGCACCCGGCAGTAGCTCAGGAAGCGGTTTATCGCCGGTACGTCGCTAAGGGTCTTGGCATTGGTCTGCATGGGTTGTTCCTTCATCGCTCAAGCGACCCCCTTTTAATACAGTTCATCGCAGAGGGCAAGCTAAGTCCGTGTTTTCGTTATCAAAGCCGGTACGCCGTCGTCGTCATGAGGCGCGCCGTCAGTTTCATGAGGCGTTTCAGCGGCGACGGCAGCTCCGCGGCGCCCGCGGCAACGGCCTCGCGGCCGTGTGCGGCCTCTTCGTCGCGCATCTTCGCGACTATCGCGCGGCTGCGCGCATCGTCGTCGGGCAGGCCTTCGAGATGGGTCGAGAGATGGTCGAAAACCTGCCGCTCGGTCTCGGCGATGAACCCCAGCCCCCAGCGATCGCCGAGCGCGCCGCTCGCCGCGCCGATAACGAAGGAACCCGCATACCACAGCGGGCTCAGTTTGCTGGGTGCCGCGTCGAGTTCGCGCAGGCGCTGTTCGCACCACGCGAGGTGATCGTATTCTTCCTCGGCCGCGTGCTGCATTTGCGCCTCGATGCGGGCGTCGCGGGCCACGGCCGCGTGGCCCTGATACAAACCCTGCGCGGCGATTTCGCCGGCATGGTTTACGCGCATCAGTCCCGCGGCATGCTGCTTCTGCCGGCCGTCGAGTTTACCTTCCGCAACACGCGCGGCCGGGTTTTCTCGTGCCGGCAGCCCGGCCGGCGCCGCAACGATGCGCAGGGCATTGTCGGCCCCCGCAAGCAGGCGGTCGAGCGGCGTCAGTTTGCGATTTCCCATGGCGCGCATTATAGCCTGCCCGCCCCCGCGGCGCGTTTGAAAACATTTGTAAGCGGCCGAGCGGTGCGGCGCGCGAGGCGGTATACTCCGCGGCCGAATTTAAGCGCGATCGCAGCGGCGACTGCCGCAGCGGCAAACAGGAGACGAGAAATGATGACGCGCCTGATTATTGTAGCCGGTATTCTTCTGCTCGCGGCGCCGGGCATCGCCCAGCAGGCCGAGACCGAAAGTCCGTGGTCGGGGAAAGCGACGCTCGGCTACCTCGCGACGTCGGGCAATACCGAGAACTCCAACCTGATTTCGGGATTCGAACTTGCTTATGCGGCGGGTCGCTGGACCCATCGCGCGACGGCGAGGGCGATCAACGCGACGGAAAACAAGGTCACGACTGCCGAAGCCTACGAACTCGGATTCAAGAGCGAGTTCTCGATCAACGACTACGATTTCCTGTTCGGCCGGATGAAGTGGCGCAAGGACCGCTTTTCGACCTACGACCAGCAGTTCTCGCAAACGGTCGGCTACGGCCGCCGCCTGATCGACCGCGAGGCGCACAAGCTCAACGTCGAAATCGGCGCCGGTGCGCGGCAATCGGAGCTCGTGGACGGCAGCAGCGAGAGCGAGTTCATCACGCGCGGCGGCCTCGATTACACCTGGCTGCTCAGCGAAACGGCCACGTTCACGCAGGAAATCTCGATCGAATCCGGCAGCGACAATACCTACACCGAGTCCATCACGGCGCTCACGGCGCGGTTTATCGGCGACCTGGCGCTCGTCGCTTCCTACACCGTCAAGCACAATTCCGACGTATTGCCGTTGCTCGAAAAGACGGACACCTACACGGCGCTGTCGCTCGAATACGCATTCTGAGCCGCCGCGCATCCCCCCGGCAACTGCATGTCGCTGGAATGTAAGGAAAAAGCGTCAGCGCTGGCGGTTGCTGCCCGCGTTCGGAGCAGCCGCCCGCAGCCCCCTCCGCGCATTGCAATGGGGCGGTCCCTCAAGTAGAATTTCGCGCCTTTCGGCACTGCGGCGGCCTGACGGTCGCCGGACGGCCGGGCGGCGGGACTTGCAGGCCCCGTCTGCCTCCTTAAGAAACAGCATCCGGAACGACACTATAATGAGAACGTTTTCAGCGAAGCCGGCCGAGGTTCGCCGCGACTGGTTTGTCGTCGACGCGACGGGCAAGACCCTGGGTCGCCTGTCGACGGAACTCGCGCGTCGCCTGCGTGGCAAGCACAAACCCGAGTACACGCCGCACGTCGATACCGGCGATTATCTCGTCGTGGTCAACGCCGAGAAGATCCGCGTCACGGGCAACAAACTCAGGGACAAGATGTACCACCGCCACACCGGTTACATCGGCAACCTGAAATCCATCTCGCTCGGCAAATTGCTCGAGGAGGCGCCGGAGAGGGCCGTACAGTTTGCCGTCAAGGGCATGTTGCCGCGCGGACCGCTGGGCCGGCAGATGTTGTCGAAACTGCGCGTTTTCGCGGGGCCGGAGCACAAGCATGCCGCGCAGCAACCGATACCGCTCGACATCGACGCCTGAATTGCGGCATTGCAGGCAGCGATCCGGGACACGACAAACGGCTACTAACAAATGAGCAAATTCAATGAGCACTAGTTATTACGGCACCGGCCGTCGCAAGACGTCTACGGCGCGGGTCTTTCTGACGCCGGGCAGCGGCGACATCACGGTCAATGATCGTCCGCTGGATGTGTTTTTCGGGCGCAAGACGGCACAGATGATCGTGCGACAACCGCTCGAACTCACTCATTCCAGTGACAGGTTCGACGTCAACGTGACCGTCCACGGCGGTGGTACGACCGGTCAGGCCGGCGCCATTCGCCATGGCCTGACCCGTGCGCTCATGAAGTTCGACGAGTCATTGCGCGCGCCGCTCAGAAAAGCCGGCTTCGTCACCCGCGATGCGCGTGAGGTCGAGCGCAAGAAAGTCGGACTGCGCAAGGCGCGGCGCGCGACGCAGTATTCGAAGCGCTGACCGGCGCGGCCCGCGCAAGGCCCCCGTCGGGGGCTCATGTTGGGGGATCGTCTAGCGGTAGGACTACGGACTCTGACTCCGTCAACCCAGGTTCGAATCCTGGTCCCCCAGCCACAAGAAACCCGCTACGGCGGGTTTTTTGTGGCCCGTGCTCGCCGTGGAACGCGGTGCCTGGCCTCAGGCGCGCAGTTCCCGGACTCCTTTCTCGCCCGCGATCAACAGAACGTCCGCCGGCCGCTGCGCGAAGATTCCGACAGTGACGATGCCGGGTATCTGGTTCAGGCGATTTTCCATCTCGACGGGATTGGCAACGGCGAGGTCGTGGACGTCGAGAATGTGATTGCCGTTGTCGGTGACGAACCCGTCGCGCCAGATCGGCCGGGCGCGCAATTTCAGCAGGCAGCGAGCAACGTATTCCTGGGCCATCGGCAGAACTTCGATCGGTACCGGGAAGCCGCCGAGCATGCCGACGAGTTTGGAGTCGTCCACGATACAGACGAAGCGGCGCGCGGCTGCGGCCAGGACTTTCTCGCGCGTCAACGCACCGCCACCGCCCTTGATCAAGTGCAGGCGCTTGGTGCATTCGTCGGCACCGTCGATATACACGTCGAGTTCGCCCGCGTCGTTGAGCGTGGCGACGTCGAGTCCGTGCTCGCGGAGCAACTCGGTCGATGCATCCGAACTGGATACGAGCAGATCGATTCTGTCGCTGATCCCGGGCAATAATTCGATGAAGTGATTGACGGTGGAACCGGTGCCGACCCCCAGTACGGCGCCAGGCTGGACGTACTCCAGCGCGGCGCGTGCGGCGTTTTTCTTTTTGCCCGTTGCGTCCATTTGCGAGTGCATCGATAAGCGAGGCGAGTGCCGAGCTTAGCGGATCAAGCGTACGGCTGTCACGCGCACGACGTCCCGGTACGGCGCTGCTCCGCCGCTTGCGGTGCACCTGTCCGCGCCCGAAACGAAAAGTGCCCGCAACAGCGGGCACTTTTGCTTGCCGGGAAGAAGGCTTGCGTGAGCGTTTGCTCCGTCTCTTCCGAGCGGTGGAACATACGCGTCCCTGCGCATGGAAGCCTATCTCTTCTTGGAGGCTTTCCGTTTGGTCTTGCGCTTGGCTGTCTTCCGTTTAGCCTTTCTCTTGGTCTTACGCTTGGCCTTCTTCTTGGCCTTGCGTTTAGCCTTCTTCTTGGTCTTGCGCTTGGCCTTCCTCTTAGCCTTCTTCTTGGTCTTACGCTTAGCCTTCTTCTTGGCCTTGCGTTTAGCCTTCTTCTTGGTCTTGCGCTTCGCCTTCTTCTTGGCCTTACGCTTCGTCTTGCGTTTGGCTTTTTTCTTCGCCTTACGCTTCGTCTTGCGTTTTGCCTTCTTTTTCGTCTTGCGTTTGGCGGCCTTCTTCTTCGCCTTCTTCTTTGTCTTACGCTTTGCGGTCTTGCGTTTCGCGACGCGCTTCTTCGCTGGTTTCTTCCTCGTTACTTTCCGCTTCTTGGCGACTTTGCGCTTCGAAGCTTTTTTGCGTGACTTCTTTTTGGTAGCCATGGTTTTCTCCGTGTCGGGTACCCGGCGTTGAGTATATACACTAAATGCAAAAAATCCAGCAAGTTAGGTGTGTTGTGACCGACGTCACAATGCGTCGAAGCGACGTGTGCGTCGGTGCAAAAAAAAACCGGCGGGAAATTTCATGCAGCGAAGCGACGTTCGTCACTCGCGAGTTTGCGCCAACGGCGAAATCGAGAACGACATTGCGTGGCGTTATCCGGCTTCGCTGATGACCCGATAAAGCCGTATATCCCAAGGATTTGGCGTAATTTTCTCGACTTTTTGGCAATCGAAGGCGAGCCCCACCAGTTTTGGACGCAACCATTTTCGCGGACGCTTCAAGAACGCAAAACACGAATCGTAATAGCCGCCGCCCATACCGATGCGATGCCTTTCGGCATCGAACGCCACCAGGGGCGTGAGGATTACATCCAGTGAATCGGGCGCCGCTTCTGCGCCCGACACCGGTTCCCAAAGGCCGAAACGACTTTGCCTCAGCGGCGTGTTGCGCTCAATGCGCACGAAACGGAGTTGCCGGTGCCGGTCGGTTACGGGCGCGAAGATCGACTTACCCGCGCGCCAGGCGCGATCGAAAATCAGGCTCGTATCGACTTCCTCGGGCATGGCGACATAGCACGCGAAGCGTTCGCCGGAGAAAAACAGGTTGGATTGCAGGAACCGCCGCTGGATGCGGCGCGCGGCCCGCAGTCGATCGTCTTCGTCGAGCACGCGACGTCTCTTTCGGGCGGCGATGCGCAGGCTCGCATTGTCGGGCTCGCTCATGCGGCGCATCTCGATACCGTTTGTAAATCGACCTGTCGGTAAATGGAGACACCTCCCGCCTGTGCCGTCACCGAACCGTCGCTCTCGAACCGGAGCAACAAGTGGGGTCAGCCGTGGCAGCAACAGGCTTTCCGGAAAACCGGTCCTGCGCAAATGCTGCCGACAGTGCACGACCCCGAAATGGAAATTTAGGGTCGAAAGGTATCCAGGTCGATATCGAACACTGCAGGAGGTGTCAATT
>JBFISV010000175.1:0-5564 GCA_041608415.1 Woeseiaceae bacterium | reverse complement strand
GCGTGCAGGGTCATCTGTGCGACAGGAACCTCGCGCCCAAGCAGGCCACGACGCCCGAGTACGGGGCCGTGGCGAACTACGCCTACCACCTCGACGCCGGCAAGTTTGCCGAGTTGCTGCAGCAGCACTGCACGCAAAAGCTTGGCGTGCAGCACGTACTCGATCACGTGACCGCGATCAACGGCGATCCCGAAGGTGACATCCGGTCGGTGAGTACCAAAGAGCACGGCAACATCGAAGGGGATCTGTTCATCGACTGCACGGGTTTCGCGGCACTGCTGCTCGGCAAGCACTATGAGGTCCCGTTCGTCGACAAGCAATCGGTTCTGTTCAACGATTCGGCACTGGCGGTGCAGGTGCCGTATGCCGACGCAAACAGCCCGATCGCATCCCAGACGATTTCGACGGCGCAGTCGGCGGGCTGGATCTGGGACATCGGCCTGACGACGAGGCGCGGCATCGGCTATACCTATTCGAGCCGCCACACGACCGACGATGCCGCGAAGAAGGAGTTACGGGCATACATCGCGTCATCGCCCGGATTGGCGGCGGGGGACTACGAATCGCGCAAGATCGCCTTCCGGCCGGGGCACCGTGAGAAGTTCTGGCACAAAAACTGCGTGGCGGTCGGCATGTCGGCCGGCTTCCTCGAGCCGCTCGAGGCGAGCGCGCTCGTGCTCATCGAGCTCGCGGGCAAGATGATCAGCGAGGAACTGCCGGCGAATCGCGAGGTCATGGATCTCGTCGCGCGGCGCTACAATGAACTGTTTCTCTATCGCTGGGAGCGGATCATCGACTTCCTCAAGCTGCATTACGTACTGAGCAGGCGCTCGGATACGAGCTTCTGGACCGACAATCGCGAGCCGCGGAGTATCCCGGACAGCCTGCGAGAGAGCCTTAGCGTGTGGCGCTTCCGCGTGCCCTGGCACAGCGATTTCCCGCAGCGCGACGAGGTGTTTTCGTCGGCAAGCTACCAGTACGTGCTGTACGGCATGGGGTTCGAAACCGAATCGAGGCCCGGGGCCCGCTGGGCCAGGAATGCGCAGAATGCCCGCGAGCTGTTCATCCAGAATTCGAAATCCGCGGACAGGTTCGTCAGGAATCTGCCGAGCAACCGGGAACTGCTGAGCCGCATCGAGCAGCACGGCCTGCCGAGGCTGGAGACGTCATGACACAGCATGTGTTGCTGGACAACGTGTCGCACAAGGACCTCAGGATCAGGAGGGTCTATTCGGCCGAGCAGGGCGACGACGTCAACGTGGCGCGCGTGTTCCCGATCGAATTCGGCCGGCTGCAACGCGAGTATCCGCTGTTTTTCGTCAAGAATGCGGAGACGAGCCATTTCGAAGCCATTGCGCTGCTGGGCTTTACCGAGGGCGAAAACCTCTATCTGGGTGACGGCGGCTGGGATGCCGACTACATACCCTTGTCGATCGAGCGCCAGCCGTTTTTGATCGGCTTCCAGGAGCAGGTTGCGGAGGGTATGCCGAAACAGGTGCCGGTCGTGCACCTCGACCTCGATCATCCGAGCGTGGGCGACGCAGAGGGTGAAGCGGTGTTCCTGCCGCAGGGCGGGGAAAGCCCGTATCTCGCACGCATCAACTCGGTGCTCATGACGATACACCAGGGTCATGACGTGTCCCGCTCGCTGTCGCAGCTGCTGGTCGGACTCGAGCTCGTCGAATCGCTGGCCGTCGACATCGAATTCAACGACGGCTCGAAACAAAGCCTCGGCGGTCTCAGCACGATCAACGAAGAAAAATTCAGGGCTCTGGGCGCCAACGCACTCGGGGAACTCCACAAGCAGGGTCACCTGCAGAGCATCTTCATGATGCTCGCGTCCCTGTTGAACCTGGAGCGCCTGATCGAGAGGAAGAACCGGCTACTGGCGGGATGATGCGGGTGCGCAGAAAATGAGCCGCACGGCCGGCGAGATTCGCGAAGTCGGCGGCGTCGACGCCGGCGGCCTTTTCGCCCGGCTGGCCGCGGAGACGGAGCCCGCCGTATTCCGGGGCCTGGTCTCCGACTGGCCGCTCGTGCAGGCGGCGCTCGCATCGGACGCCGACGCCGGACAGTATTTGCTGCGCTTTTACCAGGAGGCACCGGTGACGGCTTTCATCAGCGAATCCGATATCGGCGGCCGGATTTTCTACACGGACGAGCTTGCAGAGACCAACTTTCGCCAGATCAAGACCAGGCTCGGCTGGGTGCTCGACACGTTGCGCGCATACAAAGAGGACGCGGCTCCGAAGACCGTCTACATGGGCTCGACGACGCTCGACATCTGCCTGCCCGGTCTCAGCGACGATAACAGCCTGCCGCAGGGAGACATCAGGGCGTCGGTGCGTATCTGGGTCGGCAACCGCACGACGGTCGCGGCGCATTACGACGTTTTCGACAACGTGGCGTGCGTCTGCGCAGGTCGCCGGCGTTTCACGCTGTTCCCGCCCGACCAATTGGCCAACCTGTATGTCGGACCGATCGATTTTACGCCCGCCGGGCAATCGATCAGCCTCGTCGACCTTAAGAATCCCGATTTCGACAGGTTTCCGCGCTTCGAAACGGCGCTGGAACACGCGCGGACGGCATTGCTCGAGCCCGGCGATGCGATCTTCATCCCGTCCATGTGGTGGCACCATGTCGAGGGACTCGACGCTTTCAACATACTGATCAATCACTGGTGGCGCGATGCGCCCGCATACATGGGCCCGCCCGGCGATGCGCTGCTGCACGCGATCCTCAACATTCGCGATTTGCCGGACGCACAGCGAAAAGCCTGGAAAGACATGTTCGCTCATTACGTTTTCGACTACGGCAGCGAAACGGTCGAACACATTCCGCCCGGCCGTCGCGGCGTCATCGGCGATCTCGACGACGGCACCGCGCGACAACTTCGCGCGCTGCTGCGCAACAAACTGAACCGCTAGTATCCCGGACGCATGAAATCATGACAGGAATCAGCAAGGTAGTGATCGTCGGCGGCGGAACGGCGGGCTGGATGGCCGCGGCCGCGTTGTCCAAATCGTTCGGCAGGAACCTCGAGGTCGTGCTGATCGAGTCCGATGAAATCGGCACCGTCGGTGTCGGCGAAGCGACCATCCCGCCGATCAGGAACTTTCACCTCCTGCTCGAGCTCGGGGAGGCCGATTTCCTGAAGGCGGTCAACGGCACGTTCAAGCTCGGCATCGAATTCGAAAACTGGGGTCGCCTCGGCGAGCGCTACTTCCACCCCTTCGCCCCCTATGGCAGCGATTCCTGGGCCGCGCAGTTTCACCATTACTGGGTCAGGGCACGCCAGCGGGGCGGCTGTCCCGAGATCGACGACTACAGCCTCGAAGCCGTCATGGGCCGAGCCGGAAAATTCGGACAGGAGGGCAATCGCAAGGCGAACTATGCCTATCACTTCGACGCCGGCCTGTACGCGAAGCTGCTGCGGGGCTTGAGCGAAGGCCACGGCGTCACGCGCACCGAGGGTAAGGTCGTCGATGTGCAACTCGGTCCGGAAACCGGCGACGTCGAATCGGTTCTCCTCGAGTCGGGGGAAACGGTTGCGGGGGACTTCTTCATCGACTGCAGCGGGTTCCGCGGGCTGTTGATCGAGCAGGCGCTCGAGACGGGCTGGGAGGACTGGGGGCAATGGCTGCACAGCAACAGCGCCGTGGCGGTGCAGACCGAATCCGTCGCCCCGCCGCTGCCGTATACGCGCGCGACCGCGCGCAGCGCGGGCTGGCAATGGAAAATCCCGCTGCAAAATCGCGTCGGTAACGGCCTCGTCTACTGCAGCGACTACCTCCCCGACGACGAGGCGCGCAAGCTGTTGCTCGACAATCTCGAAGGCAAACCGATCACCGAGCCACGGCCGATCAAGTTCAGGACGGGGCGTCGACTGAAACAGTGGAACAGGAACTGCCTCGCCCTGGGCCTTGCAAGCGGCTTCCTCGAACCGCTCGAATCGACGAGCATCCACCTGATCCAGAACAACATCATCAGGTTCATCAAGCTGTTTCCGACCCACGGGGTCGAACCGTCCGAGGTCGAGCAGTTCAATCGCGAGGCGAGGCAGGAGATCGAACAGATTCGCGACTTCATCATTCTGCACTATCACGTCACGCGCCGCGACGACACGCCTTACTGGCACGAATGCCGCACGATGGAAGTCCCCGGGAGCCTGGCTCATAAACTGCGCCTGTTCGAGGCCGGCGGCAAGATCTTCCGCGACAACAACGAACTGTTCTCCGAGACGTCGTGGGTGGCCGTGATGCTCGGCCAGGGACTGATCCCGAAAACCTATCACCGCTTCGTCGACAACCTGAGCGATGAGCAACTCGATAAGTTCATGTCCAGCGTGACGGCGGCGATTTCGAAACTCGTGCGCCAGCAGCCCCGGCACAGCGAGTTTATCGAGCAATTCTTAAAACCAGGGAGCGATTGAGGGATGCAGAGATTCCAGGCACTGGAGGTATGCGTTGCTGCTCTGTTCGCCGCGAACCTTGCGGGGTGCCAGGGCGATGTCGGGACGGATGCCGAGACGATTGCCCGGATGGACGACGGGACGGATGCCGCGAAGGAGTTCGTATGGGCGGTCAACGTCGGCGGCCCCGCCTACGAGGGCATCGACGGCACGCAATATGAGGCCGAAACCTCGGTGCGCGGCGGCGAGCGCGGCGAGATGACGATCGTCAAAGGCTCGCAGGACGCCTTTCTTTACCGGAGTTATCGCGAGGGTGACATCGAAATTGCGCATCCGATCGCGAACGGCACGTACGACGTCACGTTCCACTTCGCCGAGCCACAAGACCATGAACGAGGCGGCCGCGTGTTCGACGCTTTTGCGGAAGGTACGCGTGTCATCGATGACCTCGACATCATGCTGTTTCGCGACGGTCAGATCCATTCTGCGCTGACGATCGTCGCCCCGAATGTCGCCGTCGCCGACGGCGAACTCAACATTGCTTTCGAAGCGTCGGCGGACCGGCCGACGCTGAGTGCGCTCGTCGTCCGGAGCAAGGTGGAGCCCGCAGGTGACTGGACCCTCGTATGGAGCGACGAATTCGACGGCGATGCACTCGACTCGAGGAAGTGGAGCCCCCGAATCTGGCCGCCGCGCAAGGTCAACGACGAGGACCAGGCGTACACGGGGCGGGCGAAGAACCTGCGCGTCGAGGACGGCCACCTCGTCATCGAGGCTCACAAGGAGGACTTCGAGGGCGCGCACTACACGTCCGGGCGCGTGCACTCGAACGGCAAGGGCGATTTCCTCTACGGGCGGTTCGAGGTACGCGCGAAGCTCCCTTCCGGACAGGGCACGTGGCCCGCAATCTGGATGCTGCCGAGCGACCCGTTCGCCTACGCGACGACCTGTGGCGAAGGGACCGACTGGCAGGGCAGCGCGGATTGCGATGCCTGGCCCAACTCGGGCGAGATCGACATCATGGAGCACGTCGGCTACCAGATGAACCACGTCCACGGCACGGTGCACACGAAGGCCTATTACTGGGTGCTGTGGGAGCAGCGCAAGGGCCGCATACTGATCGACGACGTGGCCGACGCGTTTCACGTCTACG
>JBFISV010000174.1:0-5582 GCA_041608415.1 Woeseiaceae bacterium | reverse complement strand
GTTGATTCGCGAATCCCGTTATGCACCCGATCGAGGCGCCGCAAACGGGCGCCGGGAATTTCTGCATCCGAACGACGGCATATCGCACTGACATCGATAATTCACACCAACGGCGCCGCGGCGCCGGTAGGGGAGACAGACAAATGAGTTATTCCTCGGGTTTTGCGGCGGCGTCGCTCGCCCCGTGTCTGCTGTCGCCGCCGGCAAACGCAGCGAGCCGGGTGGAACGGAGCAACGACTACTCGAACCTGGTACTCGAGGAGCTGGCGAAATACAGCCCGGAAGGCGCGGGACGACTCGGCGTCGACAGGCTCGACGCGGCGATCATCGATCTCGAGCCCGGCATCCACGGGCGCGCGCTGCAATCGTCGCAACGATTGCTCGCGCTGCTGCGCGGCAAGCTCGATGTGGAGAAGGATCGCCGCGTGCGCCAGGATCTCGAAATCCTGATTCGGGCGGTCGAGGACAACATCGCCACGGCCGAACTCGAGCGCGACGACATGCTGCCTTACTTCAACCTCAACGAGACGATTTTCGGTGGCGTCCGGGCGCTCATCGACCCCCAGGTCGAGCGCGGGGCGGCAGGCCTGCACGGGATGCATGCACGCCGCCCCATCGGCACGTGCACTCGCATTGCCGCGGTCGAACGCCGTTCGCCTGACTGCGGGACTTACAGCTTTATGCCGCTGTCCGGGTATGGAAAACGCCCCGCCGGCAGCCGGTCGTTCACGTGCGCCCTGAGCGCCGCGTCGCAGACCGCATAGCCCCAGTTGATGAGGCAATCCTGCATCTTGTCGTCCATGCGTTTGAGCCGCGTGCCGATGTCTGCGAGTTCGAGGGTTTGGCTGTGCGAGCACGGCAGGCAGTCCGCGACCTGGTAGTTGTCGATATCCGTCCGTATGCCCCAGTAGGCGCCGGCACGCTCTCCGCGCTTGAACGACGCGATGGTCTGGCGCTTTCTCAGACTGCGAACCTGGTTGTCGATGACGTTGAGGATGCGATAGGCATGGCGGGCCCAATCGTGCTTGGGTTCCTCTTCGGGGCTCAACTTGCCGCCTGCATCGCTGACGAAAATGGTTTTGTAACGCTTGTAACTCGTCTCGAGGCCGAGATTGTCGTACACACCGCCGTCGCTCAGCACGACTTCCGTCGTGTACGGAGGGCGCTGCAGGTCGCGGCCGCTGCTTGCCGTGAAGTCGGCGTCATCGAGTTCCAGGGTCACGGGCGACAGCACGGGCGGAAAAGCCGACGATGCCGCGACGGCCGTGGCCAGCGCGATTTTCGGCTGGCGAACCTCGCCGACGCGCCAGTCGCGCATGTAGGGCTTCATGAAGCGCCACAGCGCGCCCGACTGCACGTTGGTCGCGTTGATCACGAAGCGCGGTTCGTCGGGCAGGTCCTGCAGGGTCGCGTCGCCGAACAGGTACTTGCTGTAATTGCGAGCGATCTTGTCGCCAATCTCGCCGGGCAGCAGCGCGCCGCTGAGGATGGACCAGCTATCGATCGTTTTCCCGGCCATACGGCGCAGCGGCGCGACAACCTCGGGCACGAAGTCCGTCTTCACGTTTTCCGGGCGGAAGCTCAGCTTGCGCCACTTGAGCGCGAGGACGCCCGCCGTTATCGAACCGCCGGAGACCGACGAAATTCGCTTCAGGTTCTTTAAGCGCCCTGCCTCGTACAGGCGCCACAGCGCGCCGATGTGAAAGACCATCGCCCGGTAGCCGCCACCGGACAGGCACAGCGCCGCGCCATCTTCGATTTTGTCGACGGACCGCTCGTGCTCCAGGTGTTCGACGGGCGCGGCGGCCATATCACGCGCGCCACTTGCAACCTTAGCCATTTCGTACCTCCTGCTTCGCTGATTACCGGGACGCGCCGCGCCAGAAAACGCGTCACGCGAACACGCATTCGACAATCGAAGTCTAGTACGCCAAGCGCCGAACTCAAGGTGGCTGTTCGCCCCTGCCTGAGACAGGTTGTGCGGCCTTCGAAAGCCGGTGGCGCGGCGCACCGGGGGGCGAGACGGCTGTTGGAATCGATAACAATCGCGCGATAACGGGCCGCATGACCCCGGTATCGGCGTCAGCGGCGTGATGGCTGCAGCAAATCTTTCGCCGGGCTCCGGGGCGTCCTCAGGCTGGTTAAAAACGCCAGCACGCTATTCTTGTCTTTCGTACTCAGGCGTTCGAAATTCCTTGCTGCGATCGTGGCCTCGCTGCCCGGGTTGTCGTGCATACGGATCGCTTCTGACAATGTCAACGCGCGCCCATCGTGCATGTAAGGAGCGGTATCGGCGACTCCCCACAGCTTGGCGGTGATGAACTCGCGGTTCGTCTTCGCAGAGGCGAGGCTGAATTCCTCGGCCAGCTCCTCGCCCATGTCATGCCGTTTCAAGTCCGAAAACAAGGGTACGCGGATGCCGCCGGCGCCGTTCCGGGCGAACGATACGGGCGGCTTCGTCAGGTCCAGTTCGTAAAACGTATCCTCAAAAGGGCGGTCGGGCGCGCCGGTGAGCTTGAGCGGCAGGTGCGTGTCGCGGGTATGCAATACCGGAACATGGCAGTCCGCGCAGCCGGTTTCGCGGAATAAGGCCAGTCCCTTCTTGTGCTTGTTGCTCTTGACTTGCCGCGGCCTCTCAAGCGTGCTCAGAAATACGCTCAGGGCCGTCAGGTCGCCCATCGAAATCTCATTGCTGACGCCGTCGTTGTCCGCATCCGCGAACGGGCCGCCGAATGCCTCGGCAGCCTGCATGCCGAGGTGGAAGGCCATGGCGTCCACGTCGAATTCGCGTATCGAGGCGACGTCACCCTTGCGGCCGAAGGGCCGCACGACGAGGTCGGCGTCGACCCCCTGGACATTGCTGGTATCGAGCGTGCCGTGTTCATCTGCCGAAATGCTGCCGAAGCGGATGCCCTTGGACTCGAGAACGATGCTTTTGCCCGGGTTGCGCAGCGCCTGACGCTCGAGGTCCTGGAGGTCCTGCGTCATCTCGCGAGCCAGGAGCTCTACGCCGCCTACGCCGAACAGGAACGGCGGATTGATCAACCGGCCGTCGAATTCCGCGCGCCCATCGAAATCGGCATCTGCGACATTCATGTTCCCGGGTTGGAACATCGCGCTCGTATTGATGCCGCCGACGCCGCCGATCCCGAGCGTCGCGGGCACCGTGCGGTTGCTGACGATCGTATGGCATTCGAGGCAGGTCTGGGCGTCGAGGCCATTGACCCTCAAGAACGACCCGTTGCCCTGCAGGGTGGGGCGATTGCCTGCGGCGGGTGAGCGTTGGTCCAGTATGTTCGGGTCGTGAGGCCCGTCGCCGTAGCCATCGAAGGCATTGAACGGGGTCACGAAAACGAGCAGGCCCGCCTCGCGGATTTCGCGCAGGGACTTTTCTCCATTGACGATCTGGAATTGCGTGACCCTGTTCTCGGGGCGCAGCCGCGGGCCCTCGCCGAGTAATCTGTCGGCAATCGCGGCGGCGCCCGGGAAAACCAGGCTCGCCATTAACATAATCTGGAGGATTTTGTTCTTGTTACGGATGCGCATGTCTGCCGTTCCCGGGATTCCGCACTTTTATTGTGCGTTGTCTTTGTTGTTCCTGGTTATTTATGTACCAAGCGATCGGGTCGCGTCAAATGCGCATCGAGCGCCGTCCGCTGGAAATGCACACGGTCGACATTTTTCGCCTCCACGTGCGGCGCCTTAACAACGAGTTTGAGACAGGCGGCAAGAAAAGTTGCGGTCCGGGCATCGCGGGTTCGATATTCCCCGATCGGCGCGAGCAAATTTCGAATGCGTTCGTTCGTGCGCCGTGGCCGCCTGTCCGACATCGCGCTAAGCATCGACTTTAGGACGACACGCGCGCAGGGCGGGACGGCTGTTGTCGTACTTACGCGGCCCGCGCGAAGCAAAAGGAACGGCCCGGTTTCGCACCATCGAAAGCATGCGCCAAGCGTGTTCATTGTCCTGCCCGGCTGATACCCCTAGAATCGATGAAGCTTTTACAGGGTACGGGGAGCCGGGCAGTGAAATCACATCTTATTGCGTCCGCATCGCGTACGTTTTCGTCGCGGTGAACTCGACCGGCTCAGAGACTGGGACGCTGGACGTCGCCATGGAGCATGCGACGCGCCTGCTCGACGAAGACCCCGCGCTCGCCGCGGAGCAGGCGCAGGCGATCCTCGATGCGGTCGGGGCGCATCCGCCGGCGACGCTGTTGCTCGCGAAAGCGCGCCGCCGCGCGGGCGACCCGCGCGCTGCACTGCAGATCGTCGAGCCGCTCGCACGTGCGCAGGGGCGCTGGGCCGCGGCGCATTTCGAACTCGGTCTCGCGCTCGCGGGTGCCGGCCGCGGTGACGAAGCCATCCGGGCGCTCAAGAAAACCGTGACGCTGAAACCGGATCACACCGAAGCCTGGCGCGTCCTCGCCGATCACCTCGTTGCGACGGGCGACGCCGAAGGCGGCGATGCGGCCTACGCCTGCCACATCCAGTGTTCGACGAAAGAGCCGGGCTTGCGCAAGGCGGCCGCCGCGATGGTCAGGAACGACGTGGCGAGCGCCGAGCGCCTCCTCAAGGCACATCTGCAAACGGCGCCGACCGACGTGCCGGCGATACGCATGCTGGCCGAGGTCGCGGTGCGCTGCAGCCGTGACGAGGAGGCCGAACACCTGCTGCGGCGCTGCCTCGAACTGGCGCCGAGCTTCGCGGCCGCGCGCTACAACTATGCCGTGCTGCTGCATCGACGCAACGATTCGCCCGGCGCGCTGGTCGAAATCGAGCGCTGCCTCGAAGCCGATCCCGAGAGTCCGAGCTACCGCAATCTCGCGGCCGTCATCCTGAGCCGGGTCGGCGAGTACGAGCGCTCTAGCTCGATCTACAAGCGGCTGCTCGACGAGTATCCCGAGAACGCCAAGGTCTGGCTGAGCTACGGCCACGTCCTGAAAACGGAAGGCCGGCAGACCGACTGCATCGACGCCTATCGCGAGAGCCTCGCGCGTGATCCCGCGTTCGGCGAGGCCTACTGGAGCCTGGCCAATCTCAAGACCTACCGCTTCACCGCGGCGGACCTCGCGGCGATGGGCGAGCAGCTCGCCGATCCCGAACTCAGTGACGAGAACCGCTGGCATTTTCACTTCGCCCTCGGAAAAGCCTACGAGGACGCGGACGAATTCGAGCGCTCCTTCGAGCACTACGATAAAGGCAACGCGCTGTATCGCGCGAGCAACGGCTACGATGCCGAGCTCAACGCGGCGCGCGCGGAACGCCTCAAGCGCGACTTCAGCCGGGCGTTTTTCCACGAGCGGGCAGGGCAGGGTTGCGACGCGCCCGACCCGATTTTCATCGTCGGCATGCCGCGCTCGGGCTCGACGCTGCTCGAACAGATCCTGTCGTCGCATTCACAGGTAGAGGGGACCACCGAGCTCCCGGACATGATTACCATGGCGCAGGAACTGCGCGAGCAGGCCGACTCGACGGACATCGCCGTGTATGCCAGCGTGCTTGCGTCGAAGAGCCCCGCGGAGTTGCGCGCGCTCGGCGAGCAGTACATCGAGCGCACCCGCATCCACCGCAAGACCGAGC
>JBFISV010000173.1:0-5606 GCA_041608415.1 Woeseiaceae bacterium | reverse complement strand
GCTGCGCTCGCGATGGGCTTGTCGCGGTACACGCGTTCGGGCTTGTCGCTCTCGCGCAGCGCGTCAGCCATGTCGCGCAGCCGCTCGATGTCGCGAACCAGCGCACGCGTCAGGCGGGCATTCGACCACAACACGCAGCGTTCCATGTGATGCGCCGTTGCCCAGAGGTAGTTGCCGGCCGCGCGGTGGCGCTTGTCGTCGCGCGCCCGCTCCGTGAGCACCAGGTAGTGCTGCGCGAGCAGCCAGTGTGCGCGCGAGAAGGCGGCATCGAATTCGGCCGTCGTAGTGCCCGGCGAATCGATCGCATCAGCGAGTTCCCCGAGCCGGGCCACGACCTCCGACAACGGGCCGGCCAGCGCGGGCGCCGTGCGCTCTCTCTCGGCGCCGATGAATCCCGCGGAAATGCGCAGGTCGCGGGCAGCACTGTCGAAATTCCGCTGCACGAAAGCATCGCGAATCGCGCGAAAGCGCCGCGACGGCAGGTCGTAAAACAGCACCCAGGTTTGTTCGTCCAACGAAAACAACGGCGGGTCGCCGGCGGCCGGCTGAGACGAAACCGGCGATGCCATGACAGCGAGCAAAACGCCGAGGAGTATCTTGCGCATGAGGAATCCGTCGGAAAAAAACAATGATAATGGGTATCGCTACGGCGCGCAGCAACGATTTCCGCAAGAATGCGTCAGACGCTCACCTGGATGAACACATAATGATCGACGAGCAAGGCGGCAAACAACAGTCCGAGATAGTTGATCGAAAACCTGAAAGTTCGCATCGGCCATTCCATATCATCGGGATGGCGCATCATCTGTATGGCGCAGACCATGAATGCCGCGCCCAGGATTAAAGCCGTCGCCAAATAAATAATGCCGCTCATGCCCGTCAGGTACGGAACGCACGTGATGACGAGCAGCAATATCGTGTACAGAAGAATACTGAGGCGGGTGTAGGCAACGCCGTGAGTCACGGGCAGCATGGGTATGCCGACCTTGGCGTACTCGTCCTTGCGCGCAATCGCGAGCGCCCAGAAATGCGGCGGGGTCCAGACGAACACGATGAGAAACAACAGCAGCGCACTCGAGTGAACTTCGCCCGTGACCGCGGTCCAGCCGAGAATCGGAGGCGCCGCCCCCGCCGCCCCGCCGATGACGATGTTCTGCGGCGTTGCGCGTTTGAGGAACAAGGTGTAAATCACCGCATAGCCGATCAGCGAAAAGAACGTCAATACGGCCGTCAGGGGATTCACCAGAAACCACAAGACGATCATTGCGATCACGCACAGCATCGACGCGAACATCAGCGCACTGCGCTCGGAAATTCGACCCTGGGGTAACGGCCGGCCGCGCGTGCGCAGCATGTGTATGTCGATGCGCGCGTCGAGTATGTGGTTGAACACGGCCGCGCCCGATGCGGCGAGGCCGATGCCGAGCGTGCCGAAAAGCAACGGCGCCGCGCCGGGCCAGCCGGGCACCGCAAGAAACATGCCGACCATCGCGGTGAACACGATGAGCATGACGACGCGCGGTTTGGTCAGCTCGTAATAATCGCGCCAATCGGTGATTGTCTGTATGTTCGCGCTCATCGTCCTATCGGCGTCAACCTATCCGTGACAGCTTCAACAATCGCTTGATGTCGTCGATCATGTGCCCCGGTTCGAGCCCGGGGTGGAAATACATGACCAGATTGCCTTGCGGGTCCAGCAGAAAATAGCCGCCCGCGTCGAGCTCGCCGGGTTTCTTCGTATCCAACAGGTCGCTCAAGGCGGCATCCTCGAGCGTTATCAGGCCCTCGTGCTCGTCTTCGAGAAACACTCTATCGAGCGCAGAATCGCGGTGCAACAATATCCGCTCGAGCCGCTCCATTTCCCGTCCGAGCATGAGGCGCGACTGCCGGGTCGTGTAAAGCGCGCTGCGGCAATCGTCGCCGCAGCGGCCGCCGGCATCGAACAGCAGCAGCCATCGACCCGAGTCGCGTTCGAGCAGCGGCGAAGCCGGCAGGACGTCGTGCAGGTTGACGATCGGTTCGAGCAGCGCGCCGTGATTGGTTCGGCCCTCGGGCTGCAGCGCCGCCCCGCTTCCGTACAGCCAGGCGGCGACGACGAGCGGGCCAATAAAGACCGCGGCGATCAGGAGAAGCTGCACGCGCCCCGACGGTTTACTGTGCTCACTCACCGGCCCGCTCCCGCCGGGACGAATGCCAGACCAGCAGTCCGGCCAGCACCGCGCCCATCGCAAACCACTGGAACGCGTAGGCGAAATGTTTGCTCGGGCCCATCTCCGAGGGTACCCAGTGGCGCATGAAACCGTCGCCGTCGTCCGGGTCCATGAGCAGTACGAACGGCTGTATCTGGCGTCCGAGCCTGGCCTCCAGGTCTTCGCGCTGCGGGTACACGGCGACCAGCGGCCAGTCGCCGCCGGCTGCGATGGCCTCGCCCATGCGCATGCCCGGCCGCGGCAACGAACCGACACGTCCCCTGACGGTCACGCGCCCCGCGCCGACCGCGATACGTTCGGCAACCGCAGCCATGTCCGGGTTGACACCGTCTTTCTGGATCCAGCCGCGATTGACGATGAGCAGGGGCTCGTCGTCGGCAAGTACGAGCGGCGTCAGAACGTAAAAGCCATAACGGCTGTCGAGGATGATGTTGTCGAGCAGGAACTGGCGCGCGGCGTCGTAATGTCCGCTTGCCTTGAGCCGCTGGTAGGGACGGACTTCGGCGCCGCTGTAATAGTTTGCAAAACCGCTGCCGGCTTCGTATTCCTGCCGGGCTTCGAGTTTGCCGAGGCCACGGCTGATCTGCCAGACGCCGAGGCCCGCGAACTGCAGCACGAGCACGCCGCCGACGACGAACGGCAACCATCTCGGCAAGGAGTTTTTATTGTCGAGGGTCACGATATACTGCGCCTGGTTGCACGTTGAGCGATATATGAAAATCCTGGTATTGCTGTTACTCGCGGCGATCGTCATCAGCCTCGGGTCCGGCCTGTTCTTTCTCACGCGCGACGATGCGGGCTCGGGACGCATGCTGCGCGCGCTCAAGATTCGCGTCGCGCTGTCGATCTCACTGATCCTTTTCCTGCTGGCGTCCTTCTACTTCGGCTGGATCGGGCCCTAGCCGGCGGCGCGTCTACATCCAGTAAACGAACACGTACAGGCCGACCCAGACGACGTCGACGAAGTGCCAATACCAGGCGACGGCCTCGAATGCGAAGTGTTTTTCGGGTGTGAAGTGGCCTTTCATGACGCGCAGCCAGATGATCGTCAGCATGATCGCGCCGAGCGTCACGTGCAGGCCGTGAAAGCCCGTCAACATGAAAAACGTCGAGCCGTACACGCCCGTCGTCAGCTTGAGGTTCAGGTCCTGGTAGGCATGGACGTATTCCTCGGCCTGCAGGAAAACGAAGATAAAACCGAGCAGGAACGTGGCGGCAAGGAATATCTTCAGCGCGTTGCGCTGGTTCGCGATGAGTGCATGATGCGCGATCGTTACGGTAACGCTCGAGGTGAGAAGGATTGCCGTGTTGATGAGCGGCAGCCCGAACGGGCCCATTTCCTCGAAGTTGCCGCCGATCTCGCCGGGGCCGTTCGTCGGCCAGGTGCTCTCGAAGCCGGGCCACAGCAACAGGTTGGTGAAAAAATTATTGCTCGCGCCGCCGAGCCACGGAATCGACATGTTGCGCGCATAAAACAGCGCGCCGAAGAACGCCGCGAAAAACATTACCTCGGAGAAGATGAACCAGAACATCCCCATCCGGAACGAGGTGTCGACCTGCAGGTTATACACTCCGCGCTGGTTTTCCCCGATCACCGTGCCGAACCAGCCCGTCACCATGAAAATGATCACGGCGACGCCGGTCAGCATGATCCAGAGCCCGGGGTCCGAGCCGTTCAGCCAGACGGATACGCCCACCATCGTGAGCAACAGGCCGACGGAGCCGACAATGGGCCAGTGACTGCCGTGGGGAACGTAGTAGTGATCGTGAGTCTGGGTAGCCATCGTGATTCTCGTTATGGGCCGGTCGCTGTTTCTCGCTAACGGCCGCTATCATTCGCCGACAGGCGAACGGTGTCAAAAAGCGTGTACTGCAACGTGATCGTGTCGACATAGTCCGGCAGGTCGGGGTCTACAATGAACGAGAGCGGCATGGCGCGCTGCTCGTTGGCCGCGAATTCCTGCGACGTGAAGCAAAAACATTCGATTTTCTTGAAATGCTGCGAGGCGGCTATCGGCGCAACGCTCGGCACGGCCTGGCCGGTTTTCTCCTGCGGCATGAGATTTTTCGCCGTAAAGGTCGCAAAGTACATCCGCCCCGGGTGCACTTCCATGCTCGGCGTATCCGCGGCAAATTCCCACGGCGCATATTCGTTGACCGTCGTTATGAATTCGACCCGGACCGAGCGGCTTTCATCCGGCGCTTCTGCAACGATCGCGGCGGTCTCGTTCGTGCGGCCGCCGAAGCCCGTGATTTCGCAAAAAACGTCATACAGCGGCACGAGCAGGAAGCCGAAGCCGAACATGGCGACGGCGAGCGCCAGCAGACGGATCGTCAGCGATCGAATGTCGGCAGGGCTGTCTCCGGCAGGCTTCATCGGCAACTCTGCACGTCAGGCGCTCAGCACGCCCAGCAGGATGAAGCCGAGGTAAAACGCGGCCGCGACGGCCGCGAGCAGCAGCGCGGTACGGCGAATTCCCTTCCTGGTATCGACATCGTGTTCGTTCATTCGAAGGCCTGGTCGCGTCCGACGTGCGGAGGCTCGTTGAAGGTGTGATAGGGCGCGGGCGACGGCACGGTCCACTCGAGTCCCTTCGGGTGGTCCCACACCTCGGCGGTCGCCTTCGCTCCCTTTTTCACGGTCAGGAGTATGTAGACGAAGATCAGCTGCGACAGGCCGAAGCCCATCGCGCCGATACTGGCAATGAAATTGAAGTCCGCAAACTGCGTCGAATAGTCGGGAATACGGCGCGGCATCCCTGCGAGTCCGAGGAAATGCATGGGGAAAAACGTCAGGTTGACGAACAGCGTCGACAACCAGAAATGCAGCTTGCCCGCCTTCTCGTTGTACATGTGCCCGGTCCACTTCGGCAGCCAGTAATACGCGGCGGCCATGAGTGAAAATACGGAGCCCGGCACGAGCACGTAATGGAAGTGCGCGACTACGAAATAACTGTCGTGGTACTGGATGTCGGCGGGCACGATTGCGAGCATCAGGCCCGAGAAACCGCCGATCGTAAACATGAACACGAACCCGAGCGCGAACAGCATCGGCGTCTCGAACGTGATCGCGCCGCGCCACATCGTGCCGACCCAGTTGAAGATCTTCACGCCGGTCGGCACCGCAATGAGCATCGTGGCGAACATGAAAAACATCTGGCCCGTCAGGGGCATGCCGACCGTGAACATGTGGTGTGCCCAAACGATGAACGACAGGAACGCGATAGACGCGGCCGCGTACACCATCGAATCATGACCGAACAGCGGCTTGCGCGAAAACGTCGGGATGATCTCGGAGACGACGCCGAACGCCGGCAGGATCATGATGTAGACCTCGGGGTGGCCGAAGAACCAGAAGATGTGCTGGAACATCACCGGGTCGCCGCCGCCGGCGGC
>JBFISV010000172.1:0-5707 GCA_041608415.1 Woeseiaceae bacterium | reverse complement strand
CTGCTGACTGCGTGCGGACTTGCCCTGAGGAGCTTCGACTAGTATGCCACGTATCAATCTACTGCCCTGGCGCGAAGAAGAACGTAAAAGGCGCCAACGTGACTTCGGCATTGCAATGGGCGCTGCGATCGTCGCGGGCATTGTCGTCGTGATGCTTACGATGTTCGCCTATTCGCAAATGATCTCGGCGCAGAATGCACGCAACGACCGGCTGCGTGCCGAGATTGCCGTGCTCGAGAAGAGTATCTCGGACATCGACAATCTCGAGCGGCAGAAAGAACGCCTTCTCGCGCGTATGGAAATCATCGACCAGCTGCAGAAAAGTCGTCCTGAAATAGTGCACCTGTTCGACGAGATCGCGCGCCAGCTGCCCGAAGGTGTTTACCTGACCGGCATGAAGCAGACCGGATCGCAGGTCGAATTGCGCGGCGTCGCCCAGTCGAGTACGCGCGTGTCGGCGCTGATGCGCCAGATAGACGCGTCTCCGTGGCTGACCGACCCCGAAGTCGAGCGTGTCGAGACGACCACCGCCGGCGCTTCGCGCCAGGCGGACTTCGTGGTCAATCTCAAGCAGGTGCGGCAGGACGACGAGACGGAGGAGGCGGAATGAATCTCGCAGATGAACTCAAGAGTCTCGACGTCAATGACATCGGCCGCTGGCCGTTGGTGTTTCGAGCCGCGGTTATCGCGATCGCGTTCCTGCTGGTCGTCGGTCTCGGCGTGTACTTCACCATCGCGAAGGACAAGGCGCCATTACTGGAGCGCGCGCAGCAGGAGGAGCGGGACTTCCGGCAGACGTTCGAAAACAAGCAGCGCAAGGCTGCGAACTACGACGCCTACAAGTCCCAGCTGACGCAGATCGAACAATCGTTCGGCACGATGTTGCGGCAGCTCCCCGGTGAAACCGAAATCCCGAGCCTGATTGTCGACATTTCGCAGACGGGACTCGCGGCAGGGCTGCAGGAAAAGTTGTTTCAGCCACAGGCCGAAATACCGAAGGATTTCTATGCCGAGAAGCCGATCAAAATCATTCTGTCGGGCGGCTATCATGAAATTGCGAACTTCGTCAGCGGCGTTGCCGCATTGCCGCGCATCGTGACGTTGCACAATATCGTCATCACGCCGGAGCGGCCGGATGAGTTCGACCGGCTGAATCTCGAAGTGACCGCGAAGACTTATCGTTATCTCGAGGAGGCGCAATAAGAATGAAAGCTTCTCTCATCAAACACGGAGCGTTTCTCGCCGTAATCCTGTTCGGGGTTGCGGCTTGTGGAGGCGATAACGACGACCTCGACCAGTACATCAACGAGGTCAAGGCGCGCGCGGGCGGCCGCATAGACCCGCTGCCCGAAATCACTCCGTACGAAATATTTACCTATGTCGCCGATGCACAGGGAACCCGCTCGCCGTTCCTGCCCGATACGCCGCAGACGGCCGGGCCGGGCAACGCGCTGGGCCCGGACCCCGACCGGCCACGCGAGTTCCTCGAGGGTTTTCCGCTCGATACGCTGCGCATGGTCGGCACGCTCGAGATGGGTAATACCGAGTACGGATTGGTGCAAACGTCCGACGGGCTGATACATCGCGTCGTCCCGGGTAACTACGTGGGACAGAATGACGGTCGGATCGTCGTAATCTCTGAATCGGAAATTCAAATTGTAGAAATAATTTCTGACGGGATTGGCGGCTATATAGAACGAGACGCTGCAATCAGTCTCCGGGACTGATGCCTGAATGGAACTGGGAGTAATGGGAATGACGCTGAATAGCAAACCGACGGCCGGTTACCGCAACGCGGTACTTCGACTGGCTGCAATGGCGCAAGCCGTATTCCTGCTGTTTGTGGGATCGACCGCAAGCGCGCAGGAGTCTAACCGGCTGCAGGACATTCAGGTTCAGAGCCTGCCCGGCCAGCGGGTGGAGCTGCGGTTGATCATGAGCGATACCGCGCCGGAACCGCTCGCGTTCACGATCGAAAACCCGGCGCGTATCGCGCTGGACCTGGCGAATACAACGCTCGGACTCACGTCGCGTCGCAAAGACGTCAACATGGGTCCGCTCGACACGATCCTGACGGCCGAGGCCAACGGCCGCACGCGTGTCGTATTGAATCTCGATACCATGGTTGCGTACGAAACGCGGCGCAGCGGCAACACGGTCACGATACTGCTCGGTGACGGTGGCAACTACGACGCCGGAACCACCCAGTTCGCCAGCGCCCCGGCGTCGGCACAGCCCAGCTACGCGGCCCCCGGGGCACGCAGCATCACGGGCGTGGATTTCCGCCGCACGCGAGACGGCGGCGGTCGCGTTATCGTCAACCTGACCGATCCGCGCACGCCGGTCGATATCCGCCAGGAAGGCGGCCGCGTAGTGGCCGTTTTCAAGGACACGTCCCTGCCGGCGGAACTCATGCGTCGCCTCGACGTCATGGACTTTGCAACGCCCGTAACGACGGTCGATACCCTGCGCACCAACATGGATACGCGCATCGTGATCTCGGCGGACGGAAAATACGAGCAGCTCGCTTACCAGTCCGACAACGAGTTCACGATCGAGGTCAATCCGGTCGCCGAAGCCACAGAGGCCGGGTCGAGCCTGTTCTCGGAAACGAAGGAATACGAAGGCCAGCGGCTGACGCTCAATTTTCAGGACATCGAAACGCGTGCGGTGCTGCAATTGCTCGCCGAAACGTCGGGCAGAAATATCGTCGTTTCCGACACCGTGCAGGGCAACGTTACGCTGCGGCTGCGCAACGTTCCCTGGGACCAGGCGCTCGACATCGTGATGACCACGAAAGGCCTCGACATGCGCGAGAACGGCAACGTGATCATCGTCGCACCGGCCGAGGAAATCGCGGCGCGCGAAACGGCCGACCTCGAGGCACAGCAGGCCATCAGTGAACTCGAGCCGCTGTACTCCGAGTTCCTGCAGGTCAACTACGCGAAGGCGGCGGACCTTGCGGACCTCATCGATGCCGAAGAAACCAATTCGCTGTTGTCGGAGCGCGGCAGCATCGCCGTCGACGAGCGCACCAATACCTTGCTCGTGCAGGACACGGCGGAGCGGCTGCAGAACATTCGCCGCATGGTTCGCACGCTTGACATACCGATCAAGCAGGTCCTGATCGAGTCGCGCATCGTCGTGGTAAACGATGACTTCAGCCGCAACCTCGGCATTCGCCTCGGCGTCACGGCGTTCGAGGAGAACAGCAGCGACGGACTGACGGTCATTTCCGGCACCGGAGCCGGCACCGACACGATGGTGAATTCGGCGATTTCGAATCTCGGCGACCCCGCGAACGGCACGATATTCCCCATACAATTGCCGACGCTCGCGAATCGTTACAACGTGAACGTTCCGATTTCCGAGCCGGCGGGTCGTTTCTCGCTCGCGATACTGGAAACCGACTACCTCGTCGATCTCGAACTCACGGCGCTCGAGGCCGAGGGCCAGGGCGAGATCGTATCGACGCCGCGCGTGATCACCGCCAACCAGAAGCAGGCGCGTATCGAGCAGGGTGTCGAAATTCCGTACCAGCAGTCGGCATCCTCGGGCGCCACGACGATTCAGTTCAAGAAAGCCGTGCTGAGTCTCGAAGTGACGCCGCAGATTACGCCCGACAACAACATCATCATGGACATCCTCGTACACAAGGACAGCGTCGGCGATATCATCTCGACGGGAGGTCTTGGCGGCACGGTGCCGAGCATCGACACGCGTGCGGTCGAAACCCAGGTCCTCGTCGCCGACGGTCAGACGGTCGTGCTCGGCGGCATCTACGAGACGGAACGTCGCGAAACGGTCAACAAGGTGCCGTTACTTGGCGACATTCCTTTCGCGGGCAACCTGTTCAAGAGCCGGCAGGTGACCGACAACAAAGCGGAGCTGCTGATTTTCGTGACTCCGCGCATCATCGAGGAAGGCGGCAGCATTTATTAAGCCGCCGGCACTGCATGCGACGAAAGCCAACCTCCGGGTTGGCTTTCGTTTTTAGACGACTCGTTACGGACAACGATGAAGCACCCGAAAAACGTTTTCCTGATCGGCCCCATGGGCGCCGGAAAGTCGGCCGTCGGCCGGCAGCTCGCTCGCATGCTGCACCTGACGTTCATGGACAGTGACGAGGAAATCGAGAGGCGTACCGGCGTCGACATCGCGTTCATATTCGAGAAAGAGGGCGAAGCCGGATTCCGCGTGCGGGAGGTCAAGGCGATCGACGACCTGTCGAACATGGATGGCGTCGTGCTCGCGACCGGTGGCGGCGCGGTCGTGGACCCCGAGAATCGCAGCCGCCTCGGCGCACGGGGTTTCGTCGTGTATTTGAAGACGAGCGTCGATCAGCAACTCTCTCGCACGCGGCGCGGCCGCGACCGGCCGATGCTCGGCGATGGCGATCGACGCGACGTGCTCGACAAGCTGCTTGCCGAACGCGAGCCGATGTACTACGAAATCGCGGACCTCACGGTCGAGACGGACGGCCGCAAGGTCAACGCGGTCGCGAGAGAGATCGTCGACACGATCACCTGATCAGCTTGAGCATTATTCCGAGCTCGTGAGTCAGCCGGGCTACGACGGTCTCGCCACACCCGCCATTATGTAAAACGCGCGAGCGGCCCTCTCTCTCGTGGCCGGTGCAGCCTGGCCTTGCCGTCGTCGCGATACCGGATTGTCGTACGCAAGCCGCCGATAGCGCGCCGCAGCGAGAGCTACAGCTGGGATTATTTGACAATCAGCATCGGGTTTTATAAATTCCCATGACAGCGCTGTCATAAACGGCGCGAAAATAATCAAAGCACCCCTCGCCAGCTTCCGTGATCCCGACGTGACGGCGATCCGGGGCGAATTTGTACCAAACTCGAGGGGGCCCTCATGGCTAATGGCTTTTTTCGCAACATGTCCGGCGTTCTGCCGGCGTCGTTCATCTTCGCATTGAGCGTTTCGTGGGCGCCGCCCGCCGCCGCCCAGTGTGATGCCCTGCCCGGCTGCATGCTGGTCTGGGAAGACAATTTCGACGGCACCGAGGTGGATCTCGCCAAGTGGACCTTCCAGCTCGGCGACGGCAGCGAGGTCGGCCTGCCCGGGGGATGGGGCAACAACGAGCTGCAGTACTACCAGGCCGAGAACGCGACCGTCGCGGGCGGCCTGTTGACCATCACCGCGAAAGAAGAGTCCGTCGGCGGCCTCGACTATACCTCGGCCAGGATGCGTTCCCTGGCCAAGGGCGACTGGACGTTCGGCCGCATGGAAATGCGCGCCAAGATGCCGATCGGCCAGGGCATGTGGCCTGCGTTCTGGATGCTCGCGTCGGACACCTCGATTTACGGCACCTGGGCGGCCAGCGGCGAGATCGACATCGTGGAATACCTCGGCGACGATCCCGACGAGATCTTCGGCACGATCCACTACGGTGCCTCCTTCCCCGGCAACATCTTTTCGAGCACCGCCTACGTCCTGCCCAGCGGCACCTTCAATGACGATTTCCATACCTTCGCCATCGAGTGGGAGAACGGCGAGATCCGCTGGTATGTCGACGGCGTGCAGTACGCGAGCCGCGACAGCTGGTTCTCGTCGGGCGGGCCGTTCCCGGCGCCGTTCGACGTCGACTTCCACCTGTTGTTGAACCTTGCGGTCGGCGGCAACCTGCCCGGACCGCCCGACGCGACGACCGTCTTTCCGCAGGAATTCGTCATCGACTACGTGCGCG
>JBFISV010000171.1:0-5743 GCA_041608415.1 Woeseiaceae bacterium | reverse complement strand
CCTCCGGCGCAAGCATTTCCCGGAAAATGAGCTCGGCGCCCTCCCGTCGCTCGAGGTCGCGATCGGGAAACACGGTTGCAAGCCAGCCGAAGTGGGTATTCCAGGCCCGGTACGGGTAGATGTCCGCACTGATCTCGACGCCCGATGCCCGGGCCGCGTCCAGCCTCGACTTGAGCCTGTCGGCCTGCCCCCACCAGCGCGGCATGGCGAGTTTGATGTGGCTCACCTGGACGGGCAGCTGCGCCTCGCGACCGATAGCGATAATCTCGTCGATCGCTTCCCAGAAGTATCGATCCTCGCTGCGAATATGGCTGATATACCGTCCGCCGTGCGCCGCCGCCACGCGGGCGAGTTCGATCACCTCACCCGTTGACGCAAACGAGCCGGGGTCGTACTCGAGCCCCGTGGAAAGCCCCAATGCACCGGCCTCCAGCTCCGCCAGCAGCAAGCGTTTCATCTGCTCCAGCTCCTGTGCCGTTGAGTGGCGGCGATAGTCCTCACCGAGGACTGCGCTGCGCAGCGTTCCGTGACCGGTGTACGAAGCCACGTTAATCGCGGCGGGCGACGTCTCGAGTTTCGCGAAAAATTCCGCAAGCAGATAGTTGTGGTCGCCGTCCTGGCCGGCCACGATCGTCGTGATGCCCTGGCTGACCGCGGCCAATGCGCCCCGCGTTTCGAGGAGGCCCGAGTCGTGGTGGCTGTGAGCATCGATGAATCCCGGTGCCAGCACGAGACCGGCCGCATCGACGACGGTGTCTTCGGCCGATGCCTCGAAGTCGCCGATCGCAACGATGCGGTCTCCGACGATGCGTATGCTCGCGTCCTGCGTGGGACCGCCGCTGCCGTCGATCACGCGCGCGTTGACGACAACGGTGCCCGCGGGATCAGGCGTTTCCGCTACGCATGCCGGCAACGCAAGTCCGGCACAGACGAGCGAAAGCAGGAATTTGGCGATCATCGGGCCTCTTCCGAAAACGTAATCATCGGCGCTTCTCGAACACGATGCCCTGCTCGGAGCCCGAGCCGAGGCTGAAACCCGTGATGGCGCCGCCGCGATCGCGAACGAAGTCCAGGCTCACCAGCTGCGGTTCCGACCATCCCCGGGGGTGAAAATCGAACGCGAACCGGTCAACGGCAATGGGCGCCACCTCGAGTGCAGGCTCTTGTTCGATCCTTACCGCGAGTCCTCCGTCGAGCGGCGTGAACCGGTACGTAGCGTCGAGCTCGGCCGAGTGGAAGCTGCCGGAAAAAGCGGCAAGTTCCTCAGCCGACGGACGGTGCGGCCCGGACGTCACGGCAGCATCCTGGTTGGGCGCATCCGCTGCCGCGTCGTCGCCGTCGGGCCCGAGGCGGTCGGCCAGGTAATGATCCGCCACCTGCTTCGCGAGTTCTGCAGGCTTTGCGAAATCCGCATTGCACGCGACGGCGATCGACAGACCGGCGTCGAGGAACCGCAAGAGTTGTGAGCGAAATCCCCAGGAACTGCCGCTGTGGCCGGCCGTGCGCAGGCCGCGGTGCTCGTCGAGCACGATGCCCTGCGCATACCCGACCGGCTCGCCGTTTGCGAGATGCCCCTCGGCCAGCATCGCCGAATGAATCGCCGGTCTGTCGGCGCCGTGCAGATAATTATCCCAGCGCAGCAGATCTTCCACCGTCGTGTAGAGCTGCCCGTCGCCAGCGATGTCGAAATTGTAGTTGTGCACGATACTCAGGCGGCCCGCATTGTCGACACCGTAGCCAGTGGCCCGCCGCGGGATGATTTCCTGCCGGTCTTCGTACATGCGGCTACCGTGCATCCCAAGCGGCTCAAAAATGCGTTCGTGCGCGAACTCGCCCAGAGACTTGCCATCCGCTCGCTCTATGACCTCAGCGAGCAGCATGTAGGCGGTATTGCTGTAGAGGTAACGGTCGCCGGGCGGGAACACCAGCGCACGCTGCCGCGCCATCATGGCCAATATCTGGCCGTGCGTAATCGGGTAGTAGTCATCCCGCCCTGCCAGCGGAAACAACGTCAGGTAGTCGCGAAGGCCGCTGGTATGGTGGAGCATGTGCCGCAAGGTGATCGGCCGCTCGTACTCGGGGAGTTCGGGAAGCCATTCGCGCACGTCGTCGTCGAGCGACACCCTGCCCTCGAGCGCCAGCATGCTGAGTACGGCCGCGGTGAACTGCTTGGTGACCGAGGCGACGTCGAACACCGTCTGCGGCGTAATCGGGATGTCGTAATCGAGGTTCGCATTGCCGTAGCCGCGCGAGTACGACAGAACGCCGTCCTTCGCCACGGCCAGCGCGCATCCGGGCGACCCCGGCCTGTCCCAGTGTGCGAAAACGGCGTCGATTACGGCGTTATCGCCGCCCGTTTCGGCGCCGATACGCGCGTCGTCGGCGCACCCGCCCACGAGTGCGAGCCCGGCTGCGAGCGCCGCAAGGGGACGGACACGCCTCATCAGCTGCGCCACGGGGCCGGCCGTCACGGTTGTCGTTCCCGGCACAACCGCGACACCTGCGTCATTGAGCGAATAATCAACCGCTGCCTGTTCATTAATCGACGCGAAGCCTTGCTCGTTGATGAGAACGATACATCCCGAAAATAGAACGTCGGCATTTGCGGCAAATCGACGGCACTTACCGGCGCACTCCCTGCCCTGCCGACAGCGTTGCGAGCTCGTGCCGCGTCAATACTAGCGTTCGCATACGGACGCCACGAAGGCGGCCGCCGTCGCACGGCGATCACGATGCCGCGGCCCGTCACCGGGGCTTGCACCATCCTGCAAGTGTCCATAGCGATTGGCCTGTGGCCCGTCCTTCGGATTGGCCTTCCACCAGCCCCAGGCGCCATTCTCGAGCCTGTTATCGGCAATCACAATGTCGTATTCATTGCCGAACAGATACTGGCGCCAATAACTTATGCCACTGTAGAAGAGGTCACCATTGGGGCCGGGGCCGGCGTCAACCTCGTTATCGTTGACGGCCACGTAAAGCAAGTGCAGCGGCCCGTCCGCTATCGGATTCTTCTTGCTCGGGCCACGGGTGAATAGCGCAATTCCGGATCGCGCCATCTTGTTATCCATGATGTTGACGCATTCGGCATTACGCACCACGATAGACCCGCCGGTTGATTGGGGTGACCATCCGGAGATATTGTTCTTCGACACGTTCAGGTATTTCACCGCATAAGCGTACATGCCGTGATCTTCGAGTTGCCCGTTGCTCGGAATCGCCGGATCCCTCATCATTTTGTTGCGACTGATGTCGATACAAAAAGACCGGCCAGCCTGTTCTTCGGGGTCCTCGCACCCGGTGTCGATCGGGGCGTTACCGTCGTAGCCGAGCACGTTGACCGTGGTCTTGAAGTGCCCGAAACGATCCGCGTCTTCGCAATCGGGCGCAGAGCAGCCGAAGTGATTATCGATCACGGCGGCGAAGTGCGCGGCATAGAGCTGCACGCCGCGGCCGTGGGTGTCTGCAGTGCGGAGAAACTGATTTCCCTTGATCGTGATGCCGGACATGTACTTCGCCCGGACGTAAAACGAGTTGAATTCCGGGCTTTGGACGCCTGTGGTTCGGTCGACCTTGCCATTCCTGAAAACATTATCGGCGAGTTCAATGTCACGAATGTCCATCCGCTCCTTGAGGCCGGCGAAGTAGAAGCCGACGTTGTCGAACTCAATTCCGGTAATGCTCACATCGACGAACGGGTCGGGGACCGATCCCTCCCTGACGACCTGGATCAGTAGCAGCTCGTCTTTCGCGCCCGCATCGAAGACGGCCCGTTCGCCGGAGCCGTCCGGGCCTCGCCCGGCCAGGCTCACCCCGTTCTTCAGCAGCAGCGGCTTGTCCAGCCGATAGCTTCGCCCGGACTCGAGACAGACGATGTCACCCGGCGCGGCCTCGTTGATCGCTTTCTGGATCGCGGCGAGATCGCCGCCGCTGACCATCGTGCATGCGGGTGGCGTCTGGCAGGCAGCGGGACCAACCCAGGCCAGGGCCGTGGCGACGAGCAAGAATCGAATCGACGGGCGAGTAATGAGTGTCGGGACATTCATTCGTGTTACCACCTGCTCCCATCGTAACAGGCAACGCCCGGCGATTGCGAAGCAGCCGCCTCGTTGCCGGCCGGGGCGTCACAGGTAGAGCGCCGGCAGTACGAGAGACAGTACGAGCCACAGGATGAGCTGCAGCGGCAGGCCCGCTTTGAAAAAATCCGAGAAGCGATAGCGCCCCGCGCTCATGACGAGGATATTCGTCTGGTAGCCGATTGGCGTGAGATAGCTCATGTTGGCGCCGAACAGCACGGCAAGAACGAACGGCAGCGCCGGCAGGCCGATTTCGGCGGCAATCTGCATCGCGATCGGCGTCGCGATCACGGCGATGGCATTGTTCGTAACGATTTCCGTCAACAGCGCCGTCAAAAGCAGCAGGCCGCCCAGGACGACGGGTGGCGGCAACCCCTGAATCAGCAGCACGAACTGATGCGCCAGATACTGTGCAGCTCCGGTGCCGACCAGGGTGTCGCCGAGCGCCAGACTGACGACGATCACCAGTACCAGCCGGGTGTCAATGGCCTGCCACGCTTCGTTCCACGACAGGCACCGGCAGATCAGCATCAGTCCGACGCCGACCAGGGCGCTCGCCACGATCGGCAACAACCCCAGTGCCGCGACCGCCACGACGCCCGCCATGATCGACATGGCCAGCGTCGCCCGGGTGGTGCGCGGCACGTGTATATTGCGCGCCAGCACGAGGATGTGCGATTTGTCAGTGAGTTCCTGAATGCGGCTCCGCTGTCCCTGCATCAGCAGGATATCGCCCGCTCGCAACAGAGGGTCCCCCGCCTTGTCGATGGACGACACGGACGCCTGGCCATGACGCGACCACCCGACCGGGTACAGGTCGCGTAGCGCATTGAGACGAACGTCGCTGAGGCGTTTCAGGTGCAGAGGCGAGTTGCGGGTAACGACGACCTCGACGAGCGACTCGTTCGGCAAGAGCACGAGGTCGCGGGTTGCGGCGGGACGACCCGCCGCATCCTGTGCCAGGTGGATCCCTTCGGCCGTGCCGCGCAGATGGATCTGGTCACCCGCCTTGATCGTCAGTGTCGGCAGGCGTGCGAGTTCCAGCGAATTATTGCGCACGATCCGCACGATGCGCGTCAACGGGCCGAGCTTGCCGATTACGGTAACCAGGGTCTGGTCGGCCAGTGGACTGTCCGGCTCGACGGTCAGAATCGAATCGAATACACGCGCGTCCTTGCCTTCCAGAGCATGGCCACGCGCCGGCAGGATACGCGGCGCGATCAACCACAGGTACAACAGGCCGGGACCGGCGGCGATCGCCGCAGGCAGGACAAAATCGAACATGTCGAGCCGCGGCAAACCCAATTCGGCGGAGACCGACACCACCAGCAGATTCGTCGACGTCCCTATCGTCGTGCCCATGCCACCGATGATCGTAGCGAACCCCGCCGGCATCAATATTTTGGATGGGTGGATGCCGATTCGATGCGCAACGCCAACGAGTATGGGCAGCATCATGACGACGATCGGCGTGTTGTTCGCGAACGCGCTGACAAATGCGGCAACCAACAGGGTTGCGAGCATCGCAACGTAGCGATTGTTCAACCACAGGCTCGTCAGCAATCGTCCGATGGGTCGCAGCGCGCCGCTGTGTTCGACACCGAGAGCAAGAATATGGAGGTGACTGTTTGTCACCAACGCCTCATTGCCGAAGCCCTGGAAAAAATGTG